>CAJPFL010000037.1 GCA_905339315.1 Rhodocyclaceae bacterium | reverse complement strand
CCCTTCCTTCATGCGGCCGATGTAATCGGCCAGCGAGACGCTCTCCTCCTGCGTATCGGCATGCGTCGAGGCGAAGCGCAGCAGGCCGGCGATCCTCTCGCGGTTGGCGGGGTCCTCGCCGACGCCCTCCTTCAGCACGCGTCCGAATGCCTGCCAGAATTTCGCATAGTCCTCCTTGCGGTTCTCCGCCATGTCCTCGAGCAGGCCGAGCACCTTCTTGGTGCAGCCGGCGCGGATCGCCTCGATGTCCTTCGACTCCTGCAGGATCTCGCGCGAGACGTTGAGCGGCAGGTCGTTGGAGTCGACGACGCCGCGCACGAAGCGCAGATACACCGGCAGCAGCTGCTCGGCATCGTCCATGATGAAGACGCGCCGCACGTAGAGCTTGACGCCGTGGCGCTGCTGGCGGTCCCACAGGTCGAAGGGCGCGTGCGCCGGGATGTAGAGCAGCTGGGTGTAGTCCTGGCGACCCTCGACGCGGGCATGCAGCCAGGCCAGCGGCGCATCGAAGTCGTGGCCGACGTGCTTGTAGAACTCCTTGTACTGCTCGTCGGTGATGTCGGATTTCGGCCGCGCCCACAGGGCGCTGGCCTGGTTGACCGTCTCGTCCTCGTCGGTCGTGACCTGCTCGCCGTCCTGCCATTCCTCCTTCTTCATGACGATCGGCTGGACGATGTGGTCGGAGTACCTGCGGATGATCTCGCGCAACTTCCAGCCGGAGAGCAGGTCGTCCTGCCCCTCCTTCAGGTGCAGCGTGATCTCGGTGCCGCGCGCGGGCTTGTCGATCATTTCGAGGGTGAACTCGCCGGCGCCCTCCGATTCCCAGCGCACGCCCTGGTCGGCGGCGAGGCCGGCGCGGCGCGTCACCACCGTGACGCGGTCGGCGACGATGAACGAGGAATAGAAGCCGACGCCGAACTGGCCGATCAGGTGGGCGTCCTTCTGCTGGTCGCCGGTGAGCTGCGAGAAGAACTCGCGCGTCCCCGACTTGGCGATGGTGCCGAGGTTGTTCACCACCTCCTCGCGGCTCATGCCGATGCCGTTGTCGGCAATCGTCAGGGTGCGCGCCGTCCTGTCGAGGCTGACTTTAATCATCAGGTCGGGATCGGACTCGAACAGGCTGGCGTTGTGCAGGGCCTCGAAGCGCAGCTTGTCGCAGGCGTCCGAGGCATTCGAGACCAGTTCCCGCAGGAAGATTTCGCGATTGCTGTAAAGCGAGTGGATCATCAGCTGCAGCAGCTGCTTGACCTCGGCCTGGAAGCCGAGGGTTTCACTGGTGGTATCGGTCGTCACGTGTGGGCCTCCTGATGAACTGAATGTAGTTTGGGCGCGCGAAGCCGTTTTCAAGTCATGAGCGCCCGGTCCCGGTCCATGAACAAACCGCATTCTTCCCGGCGATGATAATTTAATATTGCATTACAACAAGTTGAGCGTGAGCACCGCCACCGCCCCGGACTTTGGCGGCCACCGCGCAACGGCTGCCGCCGGAGGCGTAGAATCCATTCAATTCGCATTCCCGGAGACGAATCGGAACAACATGCACTCCGCAGTCCCCGAGGCGAGCACGCCGGATCACAGGCAGGCGCCGAGCGGCTCGCATGCGCAGGGCAACTGGCCCCTTCCGCGCATCCGGCTGATTCTGACCGCCACCTACCTGTTGCTCCTGGCGGTCCTGGCCGCCGCCATCGTCAAGCTCAACAACGACGAGCACAACCAGGCCATCGAGCAAAGCCGGCGGCAGACGATGGCCACCTCGCGGGTGCTGATGGAGCACATGGTCCGCACCTTCGGCGAGGTAGACCAGCTGCTGCTCGAACTGGCCGAGGAAATCGTCGATGCGGGGGGGCTGGAGCGCGTCGATCCGGAACGGACCCATGCCCTGCTGGTGCGCCGCAAGGCCAGACTGCCCCAGGCCGTGGCTGTCGGCACCGTTTTTCCGGCCGGCAACTTCCACGCGGTCAGTCTTGCCCACCCCCCGCCGCCCACCCGCTTCGAGGAATCCGAACCGTTCGTCCAGCTCGCGCAGGAGGCCTCCAGAGGGCCGGCCTTCGGCAAGACGCAGCGCGGCCCGGCCTCCGGACAGTGGATATTCCCCGTCGCGCGGCGCATCACGCTCGACAACGGGCGCTTCGGCGGCATCGTCGGGGCAACGCTCTCCACCCGCTACTTCGAGCAGTTCTACCAGGAGCTGGGGCTGGCGGAGGCCCAGTCGATTGCCGTCGTCCACGCGGATGGCCGCATCCTGTTCCGCTACCCCTTCGAGGAGAAGATCGTCCTCGGCAGCCTGGCCGACAGTCCGGCGCTGGCGCCGGAAAACGTCGATCTGCGTGCGGGTTTCTATATCCGACCGTCGCCCTTCGACGGCAAGATCCGCATCGTCGGCTACCAGTGGCTGCCCGACCGCTCCTTCGCCGTGCTGTCGACCATCCTGATGGAGGCAGTGCTGGCGAAGGCCGACGAATCCGCCCGGCACAACTGGATCGCCGGCGCGCTGATCGCCGTGCTCTTCGGCGTCATCAACCTGCTGATCTACCGTTCCCTCCAATTGCGCGAGGAATCCGACTTGCGGCTCGCGCGCACGCAATACACCGTGGACCATGCCCAGGACATGGTGTTCTGGCTTGGCGCCGACGGCGGCATCCGCTATGCCAATGCCGCCGCCTGCCAGCGCCACGGCTACACCCGGGCGGAAATGCTGGCGCTGCGAATCTTCGACCTCGACCGGAGCTGTGATCCGCAGCGCTTCGCCAAGATGTGGCAGGCCCTGAGAAAGTCCGGAACGCTCACCTACGAGCGCGTGCACCACGCCAAGTCCGGCGACAGTCTCCCGGTGGAGGTCGTGGGGAACTACTTCGTATTCCACGGCGAGGAGATGAATTGCCTGTTCGTGCGCGACATCAGCGAACGCAAGGCTGCCGAAGACCAGTTGCGCAGGCTGAACGAATCCCTCGAGGCGCGCGTCACGGAGCGCACGGCCGCGCTCGAGGCCGCCATGCGGGAAATGGAGGGATTTTCCTATTCCATCTCGCACGACCTGCGCGCGCCGCTGCGCGCCATCAACGGGTTTGCCCGGCTCCTTCTGGAAAACGAGAAGGGGAAAATGGGCCAGGAAAGCGCCGGCATGCTCGACCGCGTGGTGCGCAACAGCAACCGCATGGGCGAACTGATCGACGACATCCTGGACTATTCGCGCGCCGGGCGCGTCGAACTGGCGATGCAATCCGTCGACCTGGGCGGGATTGCGCGTGAAGCGCTCGTCGGCCTGCGCGACGCCTATCCCGCCGCCGACATACGGCTGTCCGACCTGCCCAGAGTGCGCGGCGACCCCGCGGCACTGCGACAGGTCATGCACAACCTGCTCGACAATTCCCTGAAATACTCCAGTCAGGTGGCCAATCCCAGCATCGAGGTCGAGGCCGCCACGCAGGACGAGACCGTCACCATCACGATCAGGGACAACGGCGCCGGCTTCGACATGCAGTACGCCGGCAAGCTGTTCGGCATGTTCCAGCGCATGCACAACGACAGGGATTTCCCGGGAACCGGGGTCGGCCTGGCCATCTGCAAACGCATCGTCGAAAGGCACGGCGGGAAGATCTGGGCGGAGTCATTCCCGGGCAAGGGCAGCAGCTTCTCGTTCACCCTGCCGGCCCTGCACTGATCAGACGTAGCGGATCTCGACGATGTCGAGCTCGCGCAGCCCGGCCGGGCTGTGGAAGCGCACGGCGTCGCCCTCGCGCGCCTTGAGCAGCGCCCGCGCCAGCGGCGAGATCCAGCTGATCATGCCCTTGGCGGCATCCGCCTCGTCGATGCCGACGATCTGGTAGGTGCTCTCGCAGCCCCCGGCGTCGCAGACCGTGACGGTGGCGCCGAAGAACACCTGCTGCGTGTTCTCCTGTGCGGCCGGGTCGACCAGGACGGCGGTCTCCAGGCGCTTCATGAGGAAGCGGATGCGCCGGTCGATCTCGCGCAGGCGCTTCTTGCCGTAAATGTAGTCGCCGTTCTCGGAGCGGTCGCCGTTCTTCGCCGCCCAGGAAACCACCTGCACCAGCGCCGGCCGCTCGCCCTTCACCAGCTGCTCCAGCTCGGCCTTCAGCAGGGCGTAGCCGCGGCGCGTCATGTAGTTCTTCGTGCCGTGCGGCAGCGCCGGGGCGGAGGCGTGGGCCGCTTCCTCCTCGGGCGCGTCTTCCTTGACGAAGGCCTTGTTCATCGGCGGGAATGGCAATTCGGATAAGATGATTATAGCGTTCGAACCACCACCACCACGAGCCGCATGCCCTCCACAGACAGACAGCACGCCTTCCTCGCCGGCGTCCGCGCCTGCATCCCGCTCGCGCCGGGCGTACTCCTGTTCGGCATGGTCTGCGGCGCGGCCGCGGCGGCGGCCGGCCTGACGCCGGGCCAGTCCTTCGCCCTCTCCTGGCTGGTCTTCGCCGGCTCCTCGCAGATCGTCGCCACGCAGCTGTTCGTCGCCGACGCGCCGGGCTGGGTGATCGTCCTCACCGGCTGGATCGTCAACCTGCGCTTCATGATGTACAGCGCCACGCTGGCGCAGCAGTTCCGCGGCGAATCGCGCCGGTCGCGCTGGCTGGCCGGCTACCTGCTCACCGACCAGGCC
>CAJPFL010000036.1 GCA_905339315.1 Rhodocyclaceae bacterium | reverse complement strand
CTGCAGATCCTGCTTTATACCATTCTGCTATTTGGCGTCACCCTCATGCCCTACATCATTCGCATGAGCGGTCTCATCTATCTTGTCTGCGCCGTGCTGCTGAGCGGCGTTTTCCTGGCCTACGCGATCGGCATGTACCGGGACTACAGCGACAAGCTGGCGCACAAGACCTTCCGCTACTCCATCTGGTATCTGGCGGCGCTGTTTGCCGCCCTGCTGGTGGATCACTACTTCAAGTTCTGATGCTTCGACTGTTTCTTATCACACTGGCCCTGCTGCTGGCCGGCTGCGACAGCCGGCCGCAATTCGTCAACACCGATATCAGCGAGGCGGAGTATGCGCGGGATTTCGCGCTGACCGACCACAACGGCAAGCCGCGCACGATGGCGGATTTCCGCGGCAAGGCGGTGGTGATCTTCTTCGGCTACACGCAGTGCCCCGATGTTTGTCCCACCACCATGACTGGCATGGCCGAGGCCCTGAAGCTGCTCGGCGGCGACGCCGCCAAGGTTCAGGTGCTTTTCGTGACGGTGGATCCCGAGCGCGACACGCAGCAGCTGCTGGCGCAGTACGTGCCGGTGTTCAACCCGAGTTTCCTCGGCCTGTATGCCGATGCGCAAACCATTGCCAGGACGGCGCAGGAGTTCCGCGTCTTTTACAAGAAGCAGCCGGGCAGCACGCCGACCACCTACACGGTGGATCACAGCGCCGGCAGCTACGTCTACGACCCGCAGGGCAGGCTGCGGCTCTACATCAAGCATGGCGAGAAGCCTGAAGTGATCGCCAAGGACCTGAAGCTCCTCGTTGCCGGAAAGTAGGCATCGTTCGCACAAACGAAAAGGCCGTTGCGGTTCCGCAACGGCCTTTGCCTTTTCCGGCTGGTTCAGGCGGCGTGTGCCAGCATCCCCTTCATTCTTTGCATGGCCTTGGCCTCGATCTGGCGTATGCGCTCCGCGGACACGCCATACTCCTCGGCCAGTTCATGCAGCGTCGCCGCCTCACCCTCGGCCAGCCAGCGCCGCTCGATGATGCGGCGGCTGCGCGCGTCGAGATTCGCCAAGGCCTGCTTCAGGCCCTCGTCCTGCAGGCGTTCCATTTCGCGGTTGGCCAGCGCTTCGGAAGGCTCTTCGGCCGGATCGGCCAGGTAGGCGATCGGCGCGTAGGTTTCTTCCTCGTCCTCGGTACCGCTCTCCATGGCGATGTCGCGGCCGGACAGGCGCGTTTCCATCTCGCGCACTTCCTCGGGCTTCACGCCGAGCTGCTTCGCCATGGCGCCGACTTCCTCGCCGCTCATGGTGTTCAGGCCCTGCTTCATGCTGCGCAGGTTGAAGAACAGCTTCCGTTGTGCCTTGGTGGTGGCGATCTTCACCAGGCGCCAGTTGCGCAGGATGTATTCGTGTATCTCCGCCTTGATCCAGTGGATGGCGAACGACACCAGCCTGACGCCGCGCTCGGGATCGTAGCGCTTGACGGCCTTCATCAGGCCGACGTTGCCTTCCTGGATCAGGTCGGCGTGGGGCAGGCCGTAGCCCAGATAGCCGCGCGCCACCGATACCACCAGCCGCAGATGCGACAGTACCAATCCGCGCGCCGCCTCGAGGTCGCCATCCCGGCGAAACCGCCGCGCCAGATCGACTTCCTCTGTTTCAGTGAGCAGCGGGAAACGGTTGGCTGCCTGGATATAGCTTTCCAGATTGCCAACGGCTAAGGGGACCGGCAGTTTGAGAGCATGCGTCATAAGATTTCACCTCCATGATCATTTTAGCACTCTAAGTAAGAGAGTGCTAATGGAGTGGAAAGTTCCCCTTGAAGACGTTCTTCAACGCATTGATTTACCTTGAATAATCAGTTTCGAAGGTGGCGGGTAAGGGAAAGCCAGGCTCCTGCCCAGCCCAACAAGGCGGCCAGACCGAACAGCACGACGGAATCGGCAAGCGGCAGGATGTGCAGTGCGAACTCGATGCCATAGAGGGCAGCCAGATCCGCAACCGGCCCGCGCAGCAGAAGCGTGGCAATGAGGACGGTGCTCCAGGCCACCAGGCCGCCGGCCAGTCCCTGCAGGGCGCCAAAATAATAAAAAGGTCGGCGGATGAAGGCGTCGGTGGCGCCGAGCAGGCGGCTGACTTCGATCTCTTCCTGCTGCGTCAGGATCTGCAGGCGGATGGTGTTGAATGTGACGGCGACCAGGGCTACGCCAAGCACTGCCGCCAGAAGGGTGACTGCCAGACGGGCCAGCCGGAGCAGGGCATCGAGTTTCTTGACCCAGGCGGAATCCAGCTGCACGTGCTCGACGCGCCGGTATTTCGCGAAATCGGCGCGCATCGCCTCCAGTCCCGCGGGCGATTCGTCGCGCGGCACGACGACGAAAGCGTCGGGGAACGGGTTGCGCGGCAGGCTTTCGAGCACTTCGGCCAGGCCTTCGCTTTCCTTGAATCGTTTCAGCGTGTCCTCGCGCTGCACCAGGCGCACCTCGCGCGTCTGCGGATGCTTCCTGAGCAGCGACTCGATCTCGGCGACCTCCACTTTCGCCGCATCGAGCGCCATGAACACGGAGATCTGCGGCTTGGCGGCGACGCGCTGCGCCAGGCGCAGGAAATTGGCGAGCAGCATCTCTCCAGCGGCGGGCAGGGCCAGGGCGATGCCGAGCACCAGGGCGCCGAGCAGGGTGTTGAGTGGCGTGCCGGCCAGGCGACGCAGTGCCTGGGATGAAGCTTGCTTGTGATGCAGCAGCCAGCCCTTCATGGCAGCAGCCTCCCGTGCGAGAGCGTGATGCGCCGGGTCATGTAGGGTGCGAACAGGGCTTCGTGGTGGGTGGCCACCAGCACCGTGACGCCGACCTGGTTGAAGGCATGGAACATCGCGGCGATGTCGCGCGCGGTGTCGTCGTCGAGATGGGCGGTCGGTTCGTCGGCGATGAGAATCGCCGGCCGCGCCACCACCGCACGGGCGATGGCCAGGCGCTGCTGCTCGCCGCCGGAGAGCGCCACCGGCATCGCCTTCTCGCGGTCGAGCAGGCCGACCTTGTCGAGGGCGGCGCGCACGCGCCGGCCGGCATCGCGCACGGCCACGCCGGCGATGGCCAGCGGCAGCGCGACGTTGTCGAAGGCGCTGCGGTCGTAGAGCAGCTTCTGGTCCTGAAAGATCATGCCGAGGTTGCGGCGCAGATACGGCACGGCGGCGCGCTTGAGTGCGGCGACATTCTGGCCGTTGACGACAACCGAACCCTGCGTCGGCCGCTCGATGGCGGGGATGAGCTTGAGCAATGTGCTCTTGCCGGCGCCGGAGTGGCCGGAGAGGATTACCATCTCGCCGGACTCGACGGTGAAAGTCAGATCCGCCAGGGCGGCTATGCCGCCCGGGAAGCGTTTGCCGACCTGGTCGAAATGGATCATGCCTTGCCGAAGAGCGCGTCGACGAATTCGCGTGCCGAGAAAGGCTGGAGGTCGTCGATGCCTTCGCCGACGCCGATGAAGCGCAAGGGCTTCGGTTGCTGTCGTGCAATGGCGGCGATGACGCCGCCCTTGGCGGTGCCGTCCAGCTTGGTGACGACGAGGCCGGTGACGCCGATGGCCGCATCGAAGGCCTTGACTTGCGCGAGCGCGTTCTGGCCGATGTTGGCGTCCAGCACCAGCAGCACCTCGTGCGGCGCCGTCGGCTCGGCCTTGGCGATGACGCGCCTGACCTTGGCGATTTCCTCCATCAGGTGCAGCTGGGTTGGCAGACGGCCGGCGGTGTCCGCCAGCACCACGTCGACGCCGCGCGCCCTGGCGGCATTCACTGCGTCGTAGATGACGGCAGCGGCGTCGCCCGATTCCTGGGCGATGACGGCAATGCCATTCCGCTCTCCCCACACCGCCAGCTGCTCGCGTGCGGCGGCACGGAAGGTGTCGCCGGCGGCGAGCAGGACGGACTTGCCCTGGGCCTGGAAGTGCTTTGCCAGCTTGCCGATGGAAGTCGTCTTGCCCGAGCCGTTCACGCCGGCGATCATGATGATGAAGGGCCTGTGCGCGGAAACGTCGAGCGGCTGCTCCAGCGGCGCAAGCAGTTTCAGCAGGATGTCGCCCAGGGCGCGCTGAAGCTGCTCGCCCGTTTCCAGCTTCCCGCGCCCGACGGCGGCTTTCAGCTCATCGAGCAGGTATTGCGTCGCCTCGACGCCGACGTCGGCCATGAGCAGGGTGGTTTCCAGTTCCTCCAGCATCTCCTCGTCGATGCGGCGGCCGAACAGGCCGCCGAGCTGGGCGCGCGTGCGCGAGAGGCCGGCCTTGAGGCGCTCGCTCCAGGAGGGGCGTGCCCCAGCGGGGCTCTCGGACTTCTTCAGGAAACCAAACATGGATAAGCCAGTCTGAATCGGCACGGGGCCGATCCCCGTGCGAAAATGGCAAAAACGATTTTAGCAGAAGCGGACAAATCCCCATGACGAGAAGACTGTTGTTTGCGGCGGCACTGCTCCTGTCGGCGGCGACGGCGCTGGCGAATCCCCACGAGAAAACCCTGGCCAATGGCCTGCGCGTCATCGTCCAGGAAGACCGCCGTGCCCCGACCGTGGTGCACATGGTGTGGTACCGCGCCGGCAGCATGGACGAGGTGGACGGCACTTCCGGCGTCGCTCATGTGCTGGAGCACATGATGTTCAAGGGTACGAAGACCCTCAAGCAGGGCGAGTTCAACAAGCGCGTCGCCGCTGCCGGCGGCCGCGACAATGCCTTTACCAGCCTCGACTACACCGCCTATTTTCAGCAGGTGCCGAGCGCCCGCCTGGGCGAGATGATGTCCCTGGAGGCCGACCGCATGGCGAACCTGGTGCTCGATGCGAAGGAATTCGAGCAGGAGATCAGGGTCGTCATGGAGGAGCGCCGGTTGCGCACCGAGGACAATCCGCAGGCCCAGGTGCACGAGAAGCAGATGGCCGCCGCCTTCCAGGCGCACCCCTACCGGCGGCCGATCATCGGTTGGATGAATGATCTGGAGAACATGACGGCGGCGGATGCGCGCGACTGGTACCGCCGCTGGTATGCGCCGAACAACGCTTACGTGATCGTCATCGGCGACGTGGACAAGGATGCGGTTTTCCGCCTTGCCGAAAGGCATTACGGCAGGATTCCTTCCCGCGCCCTGCCCGGCCGCAAGCCGCAGCTCGAGCCGGCGCAGGTCGGCATCAAGCGCCTGGTCGTCAAGGCGCCGGCCAAGCTGCCTTACCTTTCCATGGTCTGGAAGGTGCCCGCGCTGCGGGACCTGAACAAGGAGCGCGAGCCCTACGCCCTGGAAGTACTCGCCGCCGTGCTCGACGGGCACGAGGGCGCACGTTTTGCACGCAACCTGGTGCGCGGCACGCGGGTGGCTGTCTCGGCCGGCGCCGGCTACGATGCCACCGTGCGCGGCGAGGCGCTGTTCAGCGTCGCCGGCACGCCCGCCGAGGGCAGGACGGTGAATGATCTGGAAGCGGCGCTGCGCGCCGAGATTGCCCGCGTGGCGAACGAGGGCGTCAGCGCCGGGGAACTCGAACGCGTCAAGACGCAGACCATCGCGGCGCAGGTCTACAAGCGCGACTCCATGATGGCGCAGGCCCTGGAGATTGGCCGCCTCGAGGCGGCCGGCATCCGCTGGCGCGACATCGACACCCTGCTGGACAAGATCCGCAGCGTGACGGCAGAGGAAGTGCAGGCGGTGGCGCGGAAGTATTTCGGCGATGCCACGCTCACCGTCGCCGTGCTCGATCCGCAGCCGCTGCCGCAGCCGTCGCCGAGCGGGGCGGCGCAAAAGTCAGTCCCTACGGCACGGCACTGAACTGAACGGAGCTCCCATGAAGAAACTGCTATTGGCCGTGCTGCTGGCCATGGTCGCGACGCTGGCCCAGGGCGGTGCGAAAATCGAACACTGGACGGCGCCCTCGGGTGCGCAGGTCTATTTCGTCGAGAGTCGCGTCGTGCCGATCGTGGATATCCAGATCGACTTTGCGGCCGGCGGCGCCTATGCGCCCGAGGACAAGGCCGGCCTCGCCGGCCTCACGCACGGACTGCTCGACACGGGTGCCGGCGAACTCGACGAGGAGAAAATTGCCGACCGTCTGGCCGACATCGGCGCCCGCCTGGGCGGCAGCGTCGATCAGGACCGCGCCAGCATTTCGCTGCGCAGCCTGTCCTCGGCGCGCGAGCGCGAGGCGGCGCTGGAATTGATGCGGCTGGTGCTGCAGCAGCCGATGTTTCCCGCTGCCGCGCTCGAGCGGGAAAAGGCCCGCAGCATTGCCGGCATCCGCGAGGCGGACACGCGCCCGGGCAGCATTGCCGCCAAGCGCTTTGCTGCCGCGCTCTACCCCGGCCATCCCTACGGCCGCCTGCCGACGGTCGAGAGCGTTGAGAAGATCACCCGCGACGACCTGCTGGCCTTTTACCGCGCGCACTACGGTGCGCGTCGGGCGGTCGTCTCGATCATCGGCGACCTCGGGCGCGCCGAAGCCGAGGCGATTGCCCAGCGCCTGACGGCGGACCTGCCGGATGCACCGGCAGGAGCCGGTCTTCCGGATACGGCGATGCCGGCGCGCAATACCCAGCGGGTCGAGCATCCGGCCACCCAGGCACACATCCATCTCGGCCTGCCCGCCGTACGCCGCGGCGATCCGGACTACTATGCGCTGCTGACCGGCAACTACATTCTCGGCGGCGGCGGCTTCGTCTCGCGCCTGATGAAGGAAGTGCGCGAGAAGCGCGGCTATGCCTACAGCGTGTACAGCCACTTTCAGCCGTTGCAGCAGCCCGGCCCCTTCCAGATAGGCCTGCAGACCAAGCGCGAGCAGGCCAGTGACGCGCTCAAGGTGGTCGAGGAGGTGCTGGCCGAATTCCTCGCCCGCGGGCCGAGCGAGGACGAGCTCAAGGCCGCCCGGCGCAACCTGGCCGACGGCTTCCCGCTGCGCATCGACAGCAACCGCAAGCTGCTCGACCATATCGCGGTGATCGGCTTCTACGGCCTGCCGCTCAACTACCTCGACGATTTCCCGCGCAGGATCGAGGCGGTGACGATCGCGGAGATACGTGCGGCGTTCCAGCGTCACATCAAGCCCGAGCATCTGGTCACGGTTATCGTCGCCGGGGACTGAGGCCTTGTCGCGCCTGCGCATCGTTGGCGGCGAATGGAAGCGCCGCTACATAAACTTCCAAGCGCTGCCTGGCTTGCGGCCGACGCCGGATGCCGTGCGCGAGACGCTGTTCAACTGGCTGGGCCAGGACCTGACCGGCCTCGCCTGCCTCGATCTCTTCGCCGGCAGCGGCGTGCTCGGCTTCGAGGCCGCTTCGCGCGGCGCGACGCATGTCACCCTGGTCGAGCGCGATGCGCGCACTTTCGCCGCGCTTCGGGACGCCGCTGCCGCCCTCGGTACGGAGCGGCTGGAGTTGGTACGCGCAGATGCGGTAAAATTCCTCGCCCGCGCAACCCGGCGCTACGACCTGCTGTTTCTTGACCCCCCCTATCGCCAGGGCTGGATCGAGCGCGTCGCGCCCAAGTTGACCGGGGTGCTGACCGCCGATGCCCGGATCTATGTGGAAGCCGAGCATTTCATTGAACGCGTCGGTTCCTGGGAAACGGTCAGAAGCGGGCGGGCGGGGCAGGTTTGTTACCACCTACTGGAGGCATTGCAGACATGAGCGACGGCGTCGCAATCTACCCAGGCACCTTTGACCCAGTAACCCTTGGGCATGAGGACCTGGTACGGCGCGCCTCGCGCCTCTTCGACGAAGTGCTGGTGGCGGTGGCCGACAGCCGTACCAAGCGTCCGTTCTTTACCCTGGACGAGCGCGTTGCAATGGCACGCGAGGTTCTGGCGCCTTTCCCGAACGTGAAAGTGGTCGGATTCGACGGCCTGCTCATGAATTTCCTGCGCCGGCACGAGGCACGCATCATCCTGCGCGGCCTGCGCGCGGTATCCGATTTCGAGTACGAATTCCAGATGGCGGGCATGAACCGCAGCCTGAACCCGGACGTCGAAACCGTGTTCCTGACACCCGCCGAAAAATACCAGTTCATTTCCGCGACCATGGTGCGAGAGATCGCCTCCCTCGGCGGCGACGTCAGCAAGTTCGTGCAGCCGCTGGTGCATGAGCGGCTGAAGCAGAAAATTTCAAGCAAGTGAGGAAAGCAAGATGGCCTTGATGATCACCGATGAATGCATCAATTGCGACGTGTGCGAGCCGGAGTGCCCGAACGGCGCGATTGCCCAGGGAGAGGAAATCTACGAGATCGACCCGAACAAGTGCACCGAGTGCGTCGGCCACTTCGACACGCCGCAATGCATTGAGGTCTGTCCGGTGGACTGCATCATCCCCAACCCCGATCACGCCGAGGACAAGGACCAGTTGCAGCAGAAATTCCTCAAGCTGACCGCTGTCAAGTAAGCCTGGCGCTGCCTGCGGGCTGCCCGTTCAGGCGGCCTGGAACAGGGCGGTGCCTTCCTGCGCCTCCGCATGGAGGGTCGATCGCAGCGCTGCGGCAATCCGGTTCAACTCCGCCAGCTGCGTCTCCAGCGTTGCCTGCATCTGCGCCAACTCGCGCACGCGGTCTTCCAGCGTGTCGGTGGCCTGGTGGATCCGCTTGACGCTTTCAAGCCGGCGTTTCAGCTGCAGCTGGTATTCGCGCACCTGGGTTTCCAGAGGCGCCATGACGGCGCGCAACCAGTGGTCGACGTCCCGGTTGATCAGTTCGAAGGTGCGCCGCACCTGGATCGCCACCGTCTCGAAGAAGCGCTGCGTCAGGCCGAGCTTGGCGTGCGTGACCATGTTGAGCAGGGTATTGAAATGGGCGTTGAAGCCCTGCTCGAGGCGGTCGATCTCCTTCTCGTAGCGCAACAACGAGAAAGGCGCCGGCGGCGCCAGCTTCATGCCATGTTCCGTCGAGAAGCGCTCGTACATGGCTTCCATCATCTTCGTGATCTCGCTGATCTCTCCGGCTGACTTGCCGAGGTTGGCCCGCACGTGCCGGAAAAAACTCTTCATGGCATCGCGCAGGCTCTTGGTGAAGCGCGCCTCCAGCATGGCTTCGCGGGTGCCGCGCGTCTCCTCGCGCAGGGCATCCATGCCGAGATGGGAATAGAGATTGTTCGTCAGCTGCGAGAAGACGCTGCGGACGGCGTAGTAGCGCTGCAGGCCCTTCTCGAATTCGTCCTTCTCGCTCTTTACCTTGCGCATCATGTATTCGATGACACTCTGGTTCTTGCCGCGCAGGTCCGATAGCTCGCCCAGCTGCTCGGCGACACCGCTGCGGCGTGTCTCCAGGAGGGCGCGGGTGCGCGCGATGAGGTCTGCCGCCTCGCTCTCGGTGTTGTCGCAGACGATGTCCTGCTTGGCCGGGATCAGTTCGGCGGTGAGCGCCTGCTCCAGCGCCAGCAGGCGGCTTTTCACAAGCAGGTCAGCGTCGCGGCTGATCTTGGCGAACAGGCCCTTCTGCGCCGAGACGGGGAAGATGTGGCCGGCATCCAGCTCGAGCGTATCCGCCGTGCTTTTGACTTGGCGCGAGATTTCGGCTTCGATTTCAGCTTCGCTGCGGATGCCGTCCCACAGCCCGTCGATCTTGTTGAGGACGGCGATGCGGCCCTTTTGCCGCGTCCGGGCGCCGTTGACGTGGTCGCGCCAGACCGCAAGGTCGGACTGCGTCACCCCGGTGTCGGCAGCGAGGATGAAAAGAATGGCGTGGGCATTGGGGAGCTGCGAGAGCGTCAGTTCGGGCTCGGCCCCGATGGCGTTGAGGCCCGGCGTGTCCAGGATGACCAGCCCCTGCTCGAGCAGGGGGTGGGGGAAGTTGATGACGGCGTGTCGCCAGCAGGGAATTTCAACCAGGCCTCCGGCATCCGGCTTGAGGCCCGCCTTGCCCTCGGCATCGATGGCGAAGCCGAGCTTGGCTGCGAGTTCCTGCGAGACGAGTTTCTGCTCCCCTACGCGTGAGAGCGCGGCGTGCATGGCCTCGGCCGAGGCGGTGTCCAGCTCAACGACGCGCCATTCCTCGGGGAAACGCTTGAATTCCGCCACGCTGGCATTCGTCGAGCGCGTCTCGATGGGCAGCAGCTCGATGGCTGGCGGCTTGCCGGCCTCGAACAGCAGTTCGGTCGGGCACATGGTGGTGCGCCCGGCGGTCGAGGGCAGGATGCGGTTGCCGTAGTCGCCGAAGAAGATGGCGTTGATCAGTTCCGACTTGCCGCGGGAGAACTCGGCGACGAAGGCGATGATCAGCTTGTCTTCGCGCAGGCGCTCCAGCAGCTGCTGCAGCCGCAGTTCGCTTTGCGCGTCGCCAAGCTCGTTCTCGACAAGCCAGTTGTGCAGGCTGAGCAGATGCCCGGATACTGCCGAGCGCCAGCTGCTATAGGCGGAAAATTGCTGGACAAGCCCCATGGCGACTCCAGAAAGTGCTTCAGAAACCGGAATTTAGCACATATTTCCGCGAAAGCAATGCAACTGGGAGGCCGCAATCGTCCGTTCGTCAGCGTTGGCAACGCGGACAATGGAAAGTGGAGCGCTGGCCCAGCCGCAGGGCGCGCACCTTCGCACCACAGACGCGGCAGGGTTCGCCTTCGCGGCCATACACGTAGTGCGTTTGCTGGAACCAGCCTGAAGCGCCGTCGCTGTGGATGAAGTCGCGCAGGGTGCTGCCGCCTGCTGCCAGGGCGGCTTCCAAAGTGGCCCTGACGGCATTTGCCAGCCGCATGCAACGCATGAGTGACAGGCGTCCTGCCGGGGTACCGGGGCCGATGCCGGCGCGAAACAGGCTCTCCGAGGCGTAGATATTGCCTACGCCGACGATGGCGTGGCTGTCCATGAGGAAAAGCTTGATGGGCTTGTCACGGCCGCGGGTGGCGGCGTGAAGCCAGCTGCCGCTGAAGTCCTCCGACAATGGCTCGATGCCAAGCGAAGCGATGAGGGGGTGGCCAGCGGCATCGTCCTTGGTCCAAAGTACGGCGCCGAAGCGGCGCGGGTCACGCAGACGCAAGGCTTTGTCGCCGAAGACGAGATCGAGGTGGTCGTGCCTGCCCGGCGGTTCCTCGGCAGGCACCAGGCGCAGGCTGCCCGACATGCCGAGATGGACGATCAGCGTGCCGCGATCGAAGCGGAACAGCAAGTACTTGCCGCGTCGATCGATGCCGTGAAGGGTTTGTCCGGCGAGCAGGCGGCCCAGGTTGCGTGGCAACGGGTAGCGCAGGGCCGTGCGGCGCGCGACGACAGCGCCGATTGTCAGGCCGGGCAAGGCGGGCAGGAGGCCGCGGCGCGTGATTTCGACTTCGGGCAGTTCTGGCATGGCAATCGGAATGGACTCGCTTGCCGGGGGTGGCAAAACCCCCTAACATGAGTCGAACAAATTCAATTCTACGCTGTGCCGTTGCGACCCTGACATGATCGACTCGTTCCGCCCCCTGCTTTTCCCCGTCGCGGTTGTTGCGGCATTCATCCTTTCGGCCTGTACCCAGGCCCCTGCCCGGCAGTCGGCGGAAGCTGCGCCCGAAGTGCAACCGAAGGCGCGCGTCGAGCCGTTGCCGCAGCAGGAATTGACCGGACAGATCCTGTATCAGACCCTGCTTGCCGAAATTGCCGGCCAGCGCGGCAACCTCGACCTGTCGGCCTCTGCCTATATGGACCTTGCCCGCTCGACGCGTGACCCGCGCGTGGCCCGGCGCGCCGCCGAGATGGCGCTGCATGGTCGCAATCTCGACATGGCCTTGCAGGCCACCCGGCTTTGGGTTGAGATCGATCCTGAATCTTCCCAGGCGCACCAGATGATGGCGGGGCTTCTGGTGAGCGCCAACCGCCTCGATGAGCTGCAACCCCACGTTGCCAAGCTGCTGGCGCAGGAAGGGGAGAACCTGGGTGACGGCCTGATGCGGCTCAACCGCCTGTTCGCCCGCTATCCGGACAAGAAAGCCGTGTTGACCATGGTCGAACAGCTCACGCAGCCTTATATCGGGTTGCCGGAGGCGCATTTCGCCCGTGCCCAGGCCGCACTGAATGCCGCGGAATGGCGGCGAGGCATTGCCGGGGCCGACAAGGCGCTTGATTTGAGACCTGACTGGGATCTCGCAGTGATGCTCAAGGCACAGCTGCAGCGCACCGAATCCCCTGAGGCGGCGATCGAAACCCTGCGCACCTATCTTGCCGGCCACCCGCAGGCGCGCGAGGTACGCCTGCAGTACGCGCGCAACCTGGTCGGTGCACGCAAATTTTCCCAGGCGCGGACCGAATTCCAGCGCCTGCTGGGCGATTTCCCCGGCAATGTCGATGTGATTTACGCCGTGGCGGTGTTGTCCGTGCAGCTTTCTGACTGGGAGGCGGCGGAGGAGAATTTTAAGAAGTTGCTTGGCAAGGACTTTGCCGAGATCGACACCGTGCGCCTTTACCTCGGCCAGATTGCCGAGGAACGCAAGCAGTTCGACGCTGCGCTGCGCTGGTATGCCGAGGTGGCGCCGGGCGAGCAGTATCTGGCGGCGCAGCTGCGCATTGCCCAGCTGCTGGCAAGGCAGGGCAATCTGGATGCCGGCCGCCGCCATCTGCAGGAAGTGCGTGCTGCGGGCAACGCCGACCGCATCCAGTTGCTGCTGGCTGAAAGTCAGCTCCTGCGGGACGGCGGCAGGACGCAAGAAGCCTATGAACTTCTCGCCGGCGGTCTCGCTACGCAACCTGAGCAATCCGAACTGCTCTACGAGTCCGCGCTGCTGGCGGAAAAGCTCGGCCGGCACGAGGCGATGGAAGCCAGCCTGCGCAAGCTGATCCGCCTCAAGCCCGAGCATGCCCATGCCTACAATGCTCTCGGTTACTCCTTTGCCGAGCGCAACCAGCGACTTGAAGAAGCGGAGCAGCTGGTCCTCAAGGCGTTGCAATTGTCTCCGGACGACCCTTTCATCATCGACAGCATGGGCTGGGTGCTCTACCGCAAGGGCGACAATCAGGGGGCGCTGGCCCATTTGCAGCGAGCCTTCTCGATCCGACCGGATCCGGAAATCGCTGCCCACCTCGGCGAAGTGCTGTGGGCACTGGGCCGCCGCGACGAGGCAAAAAGGATCTGGCAGGAGGCTGCGAAGGCCCATCCCGGCAACGAGGTCCTGGCCGAGGTCATCAAGCGTTTCGCCCCCTGATGCTGCGCTTGTTGTCTGCGGCGGCGTTAATCGCACTCACGGCGGGCTGCGCCACGCTGCAGCCGGCGGCGACGCAAGTCCGCCCGGCACGTGAGGCGATCGAGGCCTTCCGCATCGAAGGACGCATTGCCGTTCGTCGCGCCGGCGAGAGTTTCTCGGCAGGCATCGACTGGCGCCACGACGCGCAATCTGACGAAATCGTCGTCAGCGGGCCGCTCGGCCAGGGTCTGGCCAGGTTGACCTCGGGCGCAGGTACCGCGCTGCTGGAGACGGCCGACCAGAAGCGCTACGTGGCGGCAGACATGGATGGTCTTTCCGAGATGGTGTTCGGCACGCCGCTGCCGGTATCGGGGCTGGGACGCTGGGTACTTGGGCGTCCGGCTTTCGATGGCCTCGCCAGGGTGGACGCGGCAGGCAGGCCGGCCCGTCTCTCGGAACAGGGTTGGGTGATCGACTACCTGCGCTACGAGAGTGAAGCGCCGGATGCCCTGCCAGAGCTGCTGCAGGCTCGGCGCGAGGACGTCGAGGTACGGCTGAAGATCGATGGCTGGAGCTTGTCCAGATGAAGGATTGGGACAGCGCCTATCCCGCACCGGCCAAGATCAACCTTTTTCTGCATGTCGTCGGCAGGCGGCCCGATGGCTACCACCTGTTGCAGACACTGTTCCGCCTGGTAGACCATGGAGACACGTTGCGTTTCGCGCCGCGGACGGACGGGCGCATCCTGCGCCTTCGTCCGCTGGCCGGCGTGCCCGAGGAGCGTGACCTGTGCCTGCGTGCGGCGCGGCTGCTGCAGGAGGCTTCCGGCTGCAGGTACGGCGTTGAGATTGCGCTGGAGAAGCGCCTGCCGATGGGGGGCGGGCTGGGCGGCGGCAGTTCGGACGCGGCCACCGTGCTGCTGGCGATGAATCGCCTCTGGCGGCTGAACTGGCCGCGCGAGCGCCTGCAGGCACTGGGGTTGCAACTGGGCGCCGATGTGCCGTTCTTCGTCTTCGGCCGCAACGCTTTCGCCGAGGGTATCGGCGAGGCCCTGAAGCCGATCGATTTGCCTCCGGTTTGGTACCTCGTCGTCGAGCCGGCCGTTGCCGTGCCGACAGCCGAAATCTTCGCCGCGCCGAATTTGACACGGAATACGAAAGCCATCAAAATGGCGGACTTTTCAGCGGGTTGGGGTGCGGGTCGGGGCCCTTTGCTGTTCGGCCAAAACGACCTGGAACCCGTCGTGTGCGGGCGCTACCCGGAGGTGGCGCGGGCGCTGGCCTGGCTCAGACAGCACGCCGAAGCGCGCATGACCGGTTCCGGGGCCTGTGTTTTTGCCCCCTTTGCCGCCGAGCAGGACGCGCGCGCCGTGCAGTCGCGGCTGCCGGAAGACATGGTCGGCTGGATAGCGCGAGGCTTGGACGAACACCCCCTGCGGGAACTCGCTGACTGAAACACTTGGGGAGTCGCCAAGCTGGTTAAGGCACCGGATTTTGATTCCGGCATGCGAAGGTTCGAATCCTTCCTCCCCAGCCAGAACGTAGTTTTAGAGAAGACTCATGCCCGCTTGCGGGCGTGATGCCGGAACTAAAATCAAGAATGCGGGCAGGTGAATCACCTGCCCGCATTATTTGCAAGAACGGATTCGCTCGAGAGGCACGCATGGCCTACGACAGCCTGATGGTCTTTACGGGGAACGCCAACCCCAAGCTTGCCGCCGACGTGGTCAGGCGCCTGAACATCTCGCTCGGACGGGCCACGGTGGGCCGCTTCTCGGATGGCGAGGTCAACGTCGAGATCATGGAGAACGTCCGCGGCAAGGACTGCTTCATCCTGCAATCGACCTGCGCGCCGACCAATGACAACCTGATGGAGCTGATCATCATGGTCGATGCGCTGAAGCGCTCCTCGGCCGGGCGCGTCACTGCGGCGATTCCCTACATGGGCTATTCGCGCCAGGACCGCCGGCCTCGCTCGGCGCGCGTGGCGATCTCGGCCAAGGTGGTGGCCAACATGTTGCAGGCAGCGGGGGTCGACCGGGTGCTGACGGTTGACCTGCACGCCGACCAGATACAGGGGTTCTTCGACATCCCGGTGGACAACGTCTATGCGGCGCCGATTCTGCTCGGCGACATCTGGAAGAACCAGCACAAGGAACTGCTGGTGGTCTCGCCCGACGTTGGCGGGGTGGTGCGGGCGCGGGCGCTGGCAAAACGGCTGGAGTCGGACCTGGCCATCATCGACAAGCGGCGTCCGAAGGCCAATGTCTCCGAGGTGATGAACATCATCGGCGAGGTGGATGGGCGCACCTGCGTCATCATGGATGACATGGTGGACACCGCCGGCACGCTGTGCAAGGCGGCACAGGCACTGAAGGATCATGGTGCCGCCAAGGTGCTGGCCTACTGTACGCACCCGGTGCTCTCCGGCAGCGCGGTGCAGCGCATCGGGGGATCCGTTCTGGACGAGCTGGTGGTAACGGACACCATTCCGCTGAACGAGGAGGCACGGGCCTGCCCGCGCATCCGGCAGATATCCATCGCCGAGCTGATGGCGGAGACGATGCTGCGTATCAGCAACGAGGAGTCGGTTTCCTCGCTGTTCATGGAGTAGTTTTTTATAACCCCCTGGCTGGTCGCGGCCGGGGCTTTAATGGAGCTGGCAAATGAAAATCGAAATCATCGCGAACAAGCGCGAACTGCAGGGCACCGGAGCGAGCCGCCGCCTGCGTCGCGCGGGCAAGGTGCCCGGCATTCTTTATGGGGGTGAGACGGCGGCCCAGCCGATTCAGGTCGACCACAATGCCCTTTTCCACAGCCTGAAGCAGGAGGCATTCCATGCCTCCGTGCTGAGCATGAACCTGGATGGCGAGAAGCAGCAAGTGCTGCTGCGCGACTACCAAATGCATCCCTTCAGGCCGCTGGTGCTGCATGCGGATTTCCAGCGGGTCGCCGCCGACAGGAAGATCCACATGAAGGTACCGCTGCATTTCATTCATACAGACATCGCCCCGGGCGTCAAACTGCAGGGTGGCGTGGTGAGCCACGTCCTCAACGAATTGAATGTCACCTGTCTGCCTGCCGACCTGCCCGAATTCATCGAGGTCGACATGAAGGACGTCTCCGTCGGCCATTCGATTCACGTCAAGGACCTGCAGCTGCCGCAGGGCGTCGAGGCGGTGCTGCACCGGAACGAAAATCCGGTCGTGGCCACTATCGTCGTGCCGCGCGGCACAACTGAGGCCGAGCTGGCGGTGGTCGAGGAAGCCGCTGCCGCTGCTGTACCGGCTGCCGCGGCCCCAGCCGCTGCCCCGGCCAAGCAGGCCGAGAAGAAGTAAGCGCGCTTGCGGCGGCGTTGCCGCCGCAACGCTCTGCTTCCACCTGTGGCCGCGCCGCGACTCATTGTCGGCCTGGGCAATCCGGGCGCCGAATACGCCGACTCCCGGCATAACGCCGGCTTCTGGCTGTGCGAGCGGCTGGCGGCGCAGCTTGGCACCGAACTCAGGCGCGAATCCCGTTTTCACGGCATTGCCGGCCGTACGCGCGAGCAACTCTGGCTGCTGATGCCCCAGACCTTCATGAACTGCTCGGGACAGGCGGTGGGAGCGCTGATGCGCTTCTATCGCATTTCGCCGGCGGAGATGCTGGTCCTGCACGACGAGCTCGATCTGTCGCCTGGCGCCCTGCGCCTGAAGTTCGGTGGCGGCCTTGGCGGCCATAACGGCCTCAAGGACATCGCCGCGCATCTGGGTACGCAGGATTTCTGGCGTCTGCGCATCGGTGTCGGCCATCCGGGCGACCGCGATCAGGTCGTCGACTACGTCCTGAAAAAGCCGCGCGCTGAGGAACGCGTCCAGATCGAGGAGGCGCTGGATCGCGCCCTCGATGCCTGGCCGTTGCTGGCGCGCGGGGAGTATCCGGCGGCCATGCAGAAGATAAACACCCGGCCTGCGCCGCCGGCTTCAGAAAAAGGAACACCATGAGCCTCAAGTGCGGCATCGTCGGCCTGCCCAACGTCGGCAAGTCGACTCTCTTCAACGCACTCACCAAGTCCGGCATCGCAGCGGAGAACTATCCCTTCTGCACCATTGAGCCGAACGTCGGCATCGTCGAGGTGCCCGACACCCGGCTGGCCCGGCTTTCCGAGATCGTCAAGCCGCAGCGCGTGCAGAACGCCATTGTCGAGTTCGTGGATATCGCCGGCCTGGTGGCGGGGGCGAGCAAGGGGGAAGGATTGGGCAACCAGTTTCTCGCCAACATTCGCGAGACCGACGCCATCGTTCATGTCGTACGCTGCTTCCACAATGAGAACATTGTGCACGTGGCCGGGGAAGTCAGGCCGCTATACGACATCGAGACCATCGAAACCGAACTGGCCCTGGCCGACCTGGCGACGGTGGAAAAGGCGCTGACGCGCTACCGCAAGCCGGCCCAGGCCGGCGACAAAGAGGCAAAGCTCCTGGTGGCGGTGCTCGACAAGTGTGTAGTGCAACTCAATGAGGCGAAGCCGGTGCGCGCACTCGACCTGTCGAAGGAAGAGCAGGCCAACCTCAAGCCCTTTTGCCTGATCACGGCGAAGCCGACCCTTTACGCCGCCAACGTTGACGAGAAGGGGTTCACCAACAATCCCCTTCTGGCCGCCGTGGAAGCCCACGCGGCCAAGGAGAAGGCGCCGGTGGTGGCCTTTTGCGCAGCAATGGAGGCGGAAATCGCCGATCTGCCGGACGAGGACAAGGCAGTGTTCCTGGCGGACATGGGGCTGGAGGAGCCGGGGCTCAACCGCCTCATCCGCGCCGGCTACCAGTTGCTTGGCCTGCAGACCTACTTCACCGCCGGCGTGAAGGAAGTGCGTGCCTGGACCATCCATGCCGGCGACACCGCGCCGCAGGCGGCAGGCGTCATCCACACCGATTTCGAGCATGGCTTCATTCGCGCCGAAGTGATTTCGTTCGCCGATTTCATTGCCTGCAAGGGCGAGCAAGGGGCGAAGGAGGCCGGCAAGATGCGGCTGGAAGGCAAGGACTATGTCGTGCACGACGGCGATGTCATGCACTTCCGCTTCAATGTGTAGGCTTGCTCTCCTGAGGGTGGTCGGACGGCTGGGAATGCACTGAAGCATTGGCAACAGGGGAAGCGATCCTGTCGGCGAAGCGATAGGCGCGCCCCCCCGCCTGCTTGGCTTGATACATGGCGATATCCGCCCGCTGCATCAGACCTTCCATGTTGGCAGCGTGGTCGGGAAAATGCGCGATGCCGACTGACACGCCGAGCAGATACTGCCGGTTGCCGACTTCGATCGGTTTCCGGATCGCCTCGATGACCTTCTCCGCAACCCGTGCGGCATCTGCCTGGTGGCTTATTTCCTGAAGCAGGATGACGAATTCGTCGCCGCCCAGGCGTGCGACGGTGTCGATTTCCCGCACGAGGGCACGCAGGCGCTGGGCGATGGCGATGAGGACGATATCACCCGCCGAATGCCCGTCGGTGTCGTTGATGATCTTGAAATCGTCAAGGTCCAGCAGCAGCAGCGCGACCAGGTGGCCGCTGCGTCTGGCCAGGGCCAGCGCCTGCTCCGCGCGATCGCCCAGAAGTCTGCGGTTGGGCAGCCCGGTCAGCGTATCGTGGTGAGCGAGGTGGCGGTACTTTTCGGCGGCATTGACGCGATCCGTGATGTCCGTGCCGACGCCGTGATAACCGGCGAAGTCGCCGTTTTCGTCGAAGACCGGATTGCCGCTGATGGAGAACCAGCGCTGGTCTGCCGGGGTCAGCCGGACTTCGTAGATGAAGTCATGGAAGGGCTGGCGTGACAGCAGGGTCTCGCGATGGGACTGCCACTGCTGAGGGGTGGCGCCGCCAAGCCGCTTTATCTCCCAGCGCGTTTTTCCGAGCAGGTGGCGGGTGTCGATGCCGATTTTCTCCAGCGCCGGCCCGCTGAAGCGTGTGAAGCGGAACTCGGCATCCTGTTCCCAGTACCAGTCGGTCGAAAGCGATACCAGATCCCGGAAGCGCTGCTCGCTCGCCTTCAACTTGGATTCCGTGAGCAGGCGTTCGCTGATATCCGTGCCCATCCACACAACGCCCAGATCCAGATTGGCCGGGTTGACGGCCATGCCGCTGATTTCCGCCCAGAACAGGCTGCCGTTCTTGCGGCGCAGTTGCACGATGGCGCTGTAGGGCTTGCCTTTGCTGATGGGCTCCATGCAGATCTGCGCGAACTGGCTCCAGTCTTCGTAGCTGGGCCACCACGCCCAGGCAGGCTTGCCGACGGCTTCATCCATGTCATAGCCGAACAGGACGCACCACTGCCGGTTGCATTTTGCGAGGTAATTCGGCCTCAACAGGCCGATGGCTTCCGCCGCCGAGTCGAGAATAACCTTGTGTTCGGCGACCAGTGCCTCGCTTTCATAGCGTCGCCGGATGGTGGCGACCAGGTTTCTGTGCAGGACGTCATGGACGCCGACAAGAACGATGACATAGATCAGCACCGCCCAGCTTGCCGCTGCGATGCCGCCCGGATTGCCGAAGGATGTCAGGAACAAGGCCGCTGGCAGAACCATCGGCGCCATGAATGCGTAGTAGGCAGGACGCGAGGGCGTAAGTACGGCGGTAGCGCCGAGGCAGACGGCGCACAGCATCAGAATAAAAACGACATGAATGAGCTCGCCTACCCCGGGTGTGAGCAGCCAAATCAGCATGCCCCAGAGAAGGCCGCTGGCGGCGCTCATGATCGTGAACCAGCGCTCCCAGCGAGACGCTTCCTCGATAGCCGGCCGCCGGGCATGATGGGCATGCTGCATCCAGAGCAGCGCAGCGGCATTGCAGAGCATCAATATCAGCCAGGCGAGCAACTTGCCGTGGTTAACCACGGACCACAGCCACGCCGAGACTAGGAGTGCGGCGGCGAGGGTGGCGGCGACCGAGATGCGTGACAGGGCAAACAGCAGCCGCACGCGCTCGGCGTGGCATGCCATGTTTACGCTGGATTGCCAGCTCTCAAGCTTGTATGGCTCCGACACGCCCGCCCCTTAGCTGTTGCCGCCGTCCCTGATCGAGCAGCATGCTACACGCGTATGTCATCAAGCACCGTGAAACCCATCACGTTCCATGGGCGGACGTCGCCATTTTCCAGGCGGTAGGCAACAAACGCTGCGCTATCATCCGGCCATGAAAGCCTCAGAAACTTCAGGCCTGAACTATCGCGGGCGCTTCGCACCCTCGCCGACAGGTGTGCTGCACTTCGGCTCCCTTGTGGCGGCTGTCGGCAGTTATCTCGAAGCTCGCGCTGCTGGGGGGGAATGGCTGCTTCGCATTGAGGACGTGGATGAGCCGCGCACGGCGGCGGGTGCGGCGGATTCGATCTTGCGGACGCTGGAGCGCATGGGCTTCGCCTGGGACGGCGAGGTTGTCTTCCAGAGCCGGCGCACGGGGCGCTACCGTGCGGCTTTCGAGCGGCTGCGTCTTTCCGCCGCAGTATTCGCCTGCGCCTGTAGCCGCCGAGAAGTTGCCGACTCCGGCCTCGGCACCGATGGGGCGCCGCGCTATCCCGGTACCTGCCGCGACGGCTTGCCGCCGGCGCGCGCGGCGCGGGCCTGGCGCTTGAAGGTCGAACCGGGCAGGGTCTGCTTCGAGGACGTGCTGCAGGGCCGCATCTGCCAGGATCTGGCCACCGAGGTCGGGGACTTCGTGGTGCTGCGCGCCGACGGCTTCTTCGCCTACCAACTGGCAGTGGTCGTGGACGATGCCGAGCAGGGCGTGACGCATATTGTGCGCGGCGCCGACCTGATCGATTCGACGCCGCGCCAGATCTACCTGCAGCGCCAGCTTGGCCTGCCGCAGCCGACCTATCTTCATCTGCCGGCCGTGGTGAATGCGCTGGGGGAAAAGCTGTCGAAGCAGACGCGGGCCCAGCCCATCGACGAACACCGGCCGCAAGCGTCTCTGACGGCCGCCCTGGAATTTCTCGGCCAGGCGCCGCCGGACGGGCTGGCCGAGGCCGGACTGGAGGATGTCTGGCACTGGGCGATCGCACACTGGCAGCGGCAGCACTTGCCGCGTTGCCGAATCGCGCCTGCGCCGGCAGGATGGTAGATCGGAGGGTACGCTGATGATTGACGACGTTGCCGGCCTGCGCCGGATCCTGATGCAGAACCGCACGATTGCCGTGGTCGGCCTGTCGGCCACTTGGCACCGGCCGAGCTATTTCGCCGCCAAGTACATGCTGGGCCACGGCTACACGGTGATTCCGGTGAATCCGGCCTATGAAGAGGTGCTTGGCCAGAGATGCTACGCATCGCTGCGTGAAGTGCCGCAAGCAGTGGACATTGTCGACTGCTTCCGTCGCGCCGAAGAGATTCCGGCGATCGCCGACGAAGCAATCGCCATCGGCGCGAAGGTGCTGTGGCTTCAACTCGGCGTGATTAGCCCGGAGGCGGTGCGCAAGGCCGAAACGGCCGGGCTGGAAGTGGTCATGGACCGCTGCGTGAAGATCGAGCACGCGCGCCTGTTCGGCGGGCTGAACTGGTTTGGCGTGAACACCGGCATTGTCTCCTCGAAACGACCGCCCTGCGCTGGCGGGCCCACCGCCTGACCGACAGGTTCAGTGCTTGCCGCCGTAGCCGGCGATGCCGATCATCAGCCGTACCAGGCCATAGGCCAGCCGGCTTGCCAGGCGCTGCAGCCAGGGCTTGCGTTCCCAATCCTCCCGGCGCAACTCGCGGGCGCCGTCCCGCATCGCGGTTTCCAGGCTGGCGTGCAGCCGCGTCGCGAATTCCCGGTCGTCGACGAACACGTTGGCCTCGCGCGCCAGGAGCAGGCTGAAGGGATCGATATTGCTCGACCCCACCGTGGCCCAGCAGCAGTCGATGACCCCCACCTTGGCGTGCAGGTAGCTGTGGTGGTATTCGAAGATGCGCACCCCAGCGCCGAGCAGCATGTCGTAGAGGGACTGGGTGGCATAGTGCTGCAAAGCGTATTCAATCCGGCCCTGCAGCAGGATCGTCACCTGCACGCCGCGTGCGGCGGCTGCCAGCAGCACCTGGCGAAAGCGTCTGCCCGGCAGGAAGTAGGCATTGGCCAGCACGATCTCCTTCTGCGCCTTGCCGATCGCTTCCAGGTAGGCTTCCTCAATGTCGCGACGGTGCCGTAGCGTGTCGCGGATGACAAAGGCGGCGCGCGTGCTGCCGCGCGGCTCGGCCGTGACAGGGAGTGTGGCGGGCAGGCGCAGGCGCCGCCGGAAGCTGGCCCAGGACACCAGCGTCCACAGGCGCCGTACCGTGGTGTGGATCGGAACGAGCAGCGGGCCTTCGACGCGCACGGCGTAATCGAAGCGTGGCGGCGCCGGGTGCGCCGCGTCGATGTCGTCGACGATGTTGATGCCGCCAACGAAGGCGCTGCGGCCGTCGGCCACTGCCAGCTTGCGATGCAGGCGGCGCAGGCGGTGTCGGCGCAGGCGGAAACGGGCGATTTCCGGGCGATACACCAGCACCTGTACGCCGGCGGCTTCCAGTTGCGGCCTGAGCGTGGCGACGAAATCCGCCGCGCCGAAACCGTCGGCCAGTACGCGTACTGCGACACCGCGCCGGGCTGCTCGGCAAAGCGCCCCGGCGACGGCGCGTCCCGTGGCGTCGTCCTCGAAGATGTAGGTTTCCAGGTGGAATTCCCGCTCCGCCGCATCGATGGCGGCGATCAGCGCGGGAAAGAATTCGCTGCCGTTCTGAAGCAGGTCGATGGCGTTGCCGGTCAGGTATGCGGCTTTCATCGCTCCGGCTTATTTGGCGCCTATGTAGGCCGAAAGTGCGGCGTGGTCTGAAATTTTCGACCAGGGCCGGCCGAAGTGCACCTCGGCACGTTCGATTTCGAAGCCACGCACGTAGATGCGGTCGAGCCGGAACATCGGCAGGGTGGCCGGGAAACTTCGTGCCGGCTGGCCGTTGAGGCCGCCGAAGACTTCCACCAGGCCGAGGCGTTCGGCGATGAGGTTGCCGGCGCGGTTGTGCCAGTCGTTGAAATCGCCGGCGATGATCAGCGGCGTATCGCCAGGACTGACTTCCTCCATGCGCTCCGCCAGCGCGAGCATCTGGCGTCGGCGCGCGGCGGCGGTGAGCCCGAGGTGAACGCAGACGCAATGCAACGGCTCCTTCCAGCCGGGGACTGCCAGTTCGGTATGCAGCATGCCGCGCCGCTCGAAGCGCAATTCGGAGATGTCCTGGTTGTGCGAAGAGAGGATGGGGAAGCGCGAGAGGATGGCGTTGCCGTGATGGCCGTGGTCGTAGATGGCGTTGCCGCCGTAGGCGGTGTCCGGCCAGACGCCCTCGGCGAGGAAGTCGTGCTGCCCGCCTTCGGGCCAGTCGTGCCGTCGCTCGGCGTGGCGCTCGTGCAGTCCCTGCACTTCCTGCAGGAAGACGATGTCGGGATTGAGCCCGTGCAGCCGGCGGCGCAACTCGTGGATCATCATGCGTGCGCTGAACTGCGAAAAGCCCTTGTGGATGTTATAGGTGAGCACGTGCAACTTGCGGACCGCAGAGCGCCCGTGCGACGCGGCGTCCGGCGTCCGGGTCTGGCGGCGGGTGACGGCGGCTTTCACCACGTTGCGGCTAAGATGCTTCGAGCATGCGTTCGAGGGCTCGCTTCGCCAGTTCGGCTTCGTGCGGCGGCACGGAGATGCGATTGACGACATTGCCCTCGGCGAGATTCTCCAGGCACCATGCCAGGTGTTGCGGGTCGATGCGCCCCATGGTCGAGCACATGCAGACCATCGGCGCCATGAATTGCACGACCTTGCCCTCCGGCTTGACTTCCTCGGCGAGGCGGCTGACGAGATTCAGCTCGGTGCCGACCAACCAGCGTGTGTTGGCCGGCGCCGACTTGACGGTCTTGATGATGGTCTCGGTGGAGCCAACGTAGTCCGAGAGGCGGCAGACATCGAAACTGGATTCGGGGTGGGAGATGACGAGACCGTCCGGGTGCTCGTTTCTGAAGCGCAGTATGTGGCCTGCCTGGAACATCTGGTGAACCGAGCAGTGTCCCTTCCACAGCAGGATGCGCGCGCGCCGCACCTGCTCGGCGGTGAGGCCGCCGTTCTGCAGATCCGGGTCCCACACGACCATTTCATCGAGCGGGATGCCCATCTTGTGGCCACTCCAGCGTCCAAGGTGCTGGTCGGGGAAGAACAGCACCTTTTTGCGCCGCGCGAACGACCATTCGAGGATCTTCGGTGCGTTGCTCGAGGTACACACGATGCCGCCATGCTCGCCGCAGAAGGCCTTCAGGTCGGCGCTGGAATTGATGTAGGTGACGGGCGTGAACAGCGCGTCTGGATCGCCGGACATTTCTTCCAGTTCGCGCCAGCAGCGTTCGACCTTGGCGAGGTTCGCCATGTCGGCCATGGAGCAGCCGGCAGCGAGGTCCGGCAGGATGGATACCTGCTCCGGCTTGGAAAGAATGTCGGCCACCTCCGCCATGAAATGCACGCCGCAGAAGATGATGTATTCGGCGTTGCTTTGCGACGCCAGGCGTGACAGCTTCAGCGAGTCGCCGGTCAGGTCGGCATGACGGTATACATCGGCGCGCTGGTAGTGGTGGCAGAGCAGCACGGCGCGGCTGCCGAGCCGACTGCGCGCGGCAAGGATGCGCTCCTGCGCCTGCTCGTCGGCGAGGGCATTGAAACGGTCGAACTGGATGGCGGATTGCATATTTCCTGGATTTCCCATGCTTGCGAGCTTGCCAAACTGTCTAATTTAACAAATTAGCAAGGCGTTCTTCAGCTTTGTTGCCACGGCAGGCCGGCGGCGCGCCAGCCACCGACCTTGCCGCGATGCCCGCGGGCGTCCTTGTCGCCCTCGAAGCCTTCCAGGACGTTGTAGCAGTCCGTGAATCCGGCTTCGGTGGCCGCCGCAGCCGCGCGGTGCGAACGGTGTGCGCTGCGGCAGATGAACAGGATCAGGGACTCCGGGTCGACCCGCTGCTTCAGTTCTGCCATGAAATGCAGGTTGGGCGCATAACCCGGATAGAACTGCCATTCGATCTCGACGGCGCCGGGAATGCGGCCGACGAAGTCGAGCTCGGCCCGCGTGCGCACATCCACCAGTTTCGCCCCGGGAGCAAGCTGCAGGACCTCGAAGGCTTCCGGCGGCGTGAGCGCTCCTTCATAAGGGAGGCCGAGTTCCCGGGCGCGGTTCTGTGCCAGGGACAGTATGTTGCTGAGTTTTCCCATTGGGGCGGCGAGCGTTTTAAAATTCAGTTCTGAAAAGTATACGTGAAGCACAGATGCCAGTCGAAGAATCCCCATTTCGCGCCGAGCCGGTCGATCCGGCACGCTATCGCGAGGCGAGCCGCGCCACCTGGATATCGGCCGGCCTCAACCTGGCGCTGACCGTCGTCCAGCTGATTGTCGGCTGGCTGGCGCATTCGCAATCCCTGATCGCCCATGGCCTGCATTCGTTTTCCGACCTGCTATCGGATTTTCTTGTGCTTTATGCCAACCGCAAGGGCAGCCATCCGGCCGACCGCGAGCACCCCTATGGCCATGCCCGCGTCGAGACTGCCGCCACGCTGGTTCTTGGCGCCTCCCTGGCGGCGATCGGCTTCGGCATCCTCTGGGAGGCGACCTTGCGCCTGCAGCACGTCGCCGACCTGCCGCCCGTCGAATTGATCGCGCTGTGGGTGGCCATCATTACGGCCGCCTCGAAGGAGGCCCTGTTTCGTTATCTTTTTCGTGTCGCCGAACGCTTGCGCTCCCCCATGCTCGCGGCCAACGCCTGGCACACGCGAGCCGACGCCGCATCGGCGCTGGTCGTCGTCGTCGGCATTGCTGGCGCCCTGATGGGCTGGACCTTCCTCGATCTCCTGGCGGCGGCGATCATGGGCTTCATGATCCTGCGCATGGGGCTGAAGCTGGCATGGGATTCCCTGCAGGAACTGATTGATACTGCCCTCGACAAGGAGAAGGTCGAAGCCATTCGCCGGACGCTGCTCGAGACGCCGGGGGTGCTGGGCTTGCATGAACTGCGCACAAGGCGCATGGCCCATCAGGCGCTGGTCGATGCGCATGTGCTGGTCGACCCGCGCATCAGTGTGTCCGAGGGCCACCGCATGGGTGAACGCGCCCGGCAGCGGGTCCTCGAAGCCCACCCCGAGGTTGCAGACGTGCTGGTGCATATCGATGCCGAAGAGGATCAGGCCCTAATGAGCAACAGCGCCAATCTGCCCGATCGGGATGTGCTCCTGGCGCATCTGAACCGCTTGTTGGGGGAGGAAGCTGGAGGGATCGAAAAAACCGTGCTGCACTATCTTGGAAACCGGGTCGAAGCGGAGATTTTTATCCCCCCGCAGACCTGCCTGGATGATGCACGCATGGCCAGGCTGGAACAGCGTATTGCCGCACAACTGGACAAAGACCCTTACATTCGCTCCATTTCCCTGAACTGCCGTATCGCACCAAGATAGTGCATATTTGAAAATATACGCACTATCTTGGTGCGACAACCTTTTCGGTTCAGGAAGTTCTTCCTTATGTCACAATGATGTTCTTCTTTTCGGGCGTTGGCACATTTTCTGCTAAAGCCCTGGACATGCAGTTTTCCATCATCCCGAATTCAATTTGCTAGGAGAGAGTGATGTCCCCTCAAGATGTTCTCAAGCTGGTCAAGGACCGGGAAGTCAAGTTCGTCGACTTCCGCTTTACGGATACGCGCGGCAAGGAGCAGCACGTCGGCGTGCCGGTCAAGCATTTCGGCGCCGACAAGTTCGAATCCGGCCATGCCTTCGACGGCTCGTCGATTGCCGGCTGGAAGGGCATCCAGGCCTCCGACATGCTGCTCATGCCCGATCCCGCGACCGCCTACATCGACCCCTTCATGGACGAGACCACCATGGTAATCTCCTGCGACGTGGTCGAACCGGCCGACGGCCAGGGCGATGACCGCGAGCCGCGCTCCATCGCCAAGCGCGCCGAGGCCTATCTCAAGTCCACCGGCCTGGGCGATGTTGCCTACTTCGGACCCGAGCCCGAGTTTTTCATTTTCGATTCTGTCGAGTGGTCGGTCGACATGTCCGGCTCCTACTCGAAAGTCTTCTCCGAGGAAGCCGCCTGGGCCTCCGCCGACAAGTTCGACGGCGGCAACACCGGCCACCGGCCCACCGTCAAGGGCGGCTACTTCCCGGTGCCGCCGGTCGACAGCCTGAACGACATCCGCGCCGCCATGTGCCTGGCCCTGGAAGCCTGTGGCGTCGAGGTGGAAGTGCACCACCATGAAGTCGCCACCGCCGGCCAGTGCGAGATCGGCACCCTGTTCAACACCCTGGTGCGCCGCGCCGACCAGACGCAAGTGCTGAAGTACATCGTGCATAACGTCGCCCACAGCTACGGCAAGACCGCCACCTTCATGCCGAAGCCGATCGTCGGCGACAACGGTTCCGGCATGCACGTTCACCAGTCGATCTGGAAGGGCGGCAAGAACCTGTTCGCCGGCAACGGCTACGCCGGCCTGTCCGAGTTCGCCCTGTACTACATCGGCGGCATCATCAAGCATGCCCGCGCCCTGAACGCCATCACCAACCCTGGCACCAACTCCTACAAGCGCCTTGTGCCCGGCTTCGAGGCCCCGGTGAAGCTGGCCTACTCGGCCCGCAACCGTTCCGCCTCGATTCGCATTCCCTACGTGCAGAGCGACAAGGCGCGCCGCATCGAGGTGCGCTTCCCTGACCCGACCGCCAACCCCTATCTGGCCTTCACCGCCCTGATGATGGCTGGCCTGGACGGCGTGCAGAACAAGATCCATCCGGGCGACCCGGCCGACAAGAACCTGTACGACCTGCCGCCGGAAGAGGATGCCAAGATCCCGACCGTCTGCTCCTCGCTCGACCAGGCCCTCGATTACCTCGACAAGGATCGCGAGTTCCTCACCCGCGGCGGCGTCTTCTCCAACGAGATGATCGACGCCTACATCGAGCTGAAGATGGAGGAGGTCACGCGCTTCCGCATGACCACCCACCCGGTCGAGTACGAGATGTATTACTCGCTCTGATTCGTTGGAGCACCCCGAAAAGGACGGCCGCGGCCGTCCTTTTTTTGTGCACTTTTCGGCACCGAAAGCGTTTGTAAAGAACCGGGTCTTCGCATACACTTGATGCAGGTTCTCGTTTTGCGGCGGAACACTATGAATATTTGGCATAAAATTATCCTGATCTGGCTTGGCCTGCTGGTTGTTTCACTGGCGAGGGCAGACGTCTATAAGTGCGTCGACGACGACGGCCACGTTACTTACACCAACACCAAGCCTTCCGCCAAATCCAAATGCTCTGCTTTGAGCCGCGAGCAGCGCGTGTCGACCGTACCCGGCCGGGCAGCAAACAAGCCTTCGCCGAGCGGCTTTCCCAAGGTCGATGGCGATACGCAAAAGGCGCGCGACAATGACCGTCGCAAGATTCTCGAGCAGGAACTGGCCACCGAGCAGAAAAGCCTTGATCAGTCGAAGAAGGAACTCGCCGAGCAGGAGGCGATTCGCACGGGTGACGAGCGCAACTACCAGCGGGTGCTGGAGCGCCTGCAGCCTTACAAGGACAAGGTGGCGCTTCACGAGCGCAATATCGAGGCCCTGAATAAGGAAATCGGCAATCTCAGGTAGGGGCGAGCCCGCCCCGGCTCGGTGGAGCGGTTTTTGCTAACCTAAGGGCATGGCCGCACCGGAAAAACTCCCCGTTACCAACTTCGCCGGGCTGGACCTGCTCTCCTCGGCGGTCATCCTGCTCGATGCCGATCTGGTCATCCAGTATCTCAACCCCGCTGCCGAGAATCTGTTTGCAATCAGCGCCCGGCAGTTGCTGCGCCGGCCCCTGGCCCAGCTGCTTGGGGAACCGCCAGGGTTGACCGCCGCGCTCGGCAACGCGCTGGCCAACAACTGGAGCTATACGGGGCAGAACCTGACGACGCACCATCATGGTGCGAAGCCGCTGCATCTGGATTGCACGGTGACGCCGGTCGAGGCCGGCAACATTCGCCTGCTGCTGGAGTTTCGGCATATCGATACCCAGTTGAAGACAGCGCGGGAAGAGCGCCTGGCCGAGCAGCAGCAGGCCAACCGCGAGCTGATACGCAACCTCGCACATGAAATCAAGAATCCGCTCGGAGGCATTCGCGGCTCGGCGCAACTGCTTGAGCGGGAGCTCCCCAATCCGCAGCTGCACGAATACACCCAGGTCATCATCAAGGAGGCCGACCGCCTGCAGGAACTGATGAACCGGCTGCTCAGTTCGCACCGGCTGATGCAGCCGCAGCCGGTGAACATCCACGAAATCCTCGAACGGGTGCGTTCCCTCATCCTGGCCGAGTTCCCTGATTTGGACGTGAAGCGCGACTACGACACCAGCCTGCCGGATGCGACGGGCGACAGGGAGCAACTGCTTCAGGCCATCCTGAATATCGTGCGCAACGCCGCGCAGGCGCTGGAAGGGCGCGGTGAAATCGTCTTAAGGACCCGCGCCCTGCGACAGGTCACGCTGGCCAAGCGACGCTACCGCCTGGCGCTGGAACTGCAGGTGATTGACAACGGCCCCGGCATTCCGGAGGCGATCCGCGAGCAGATGTTCTATCCGCTGGTTTCCGGCCGCGAGGGCGGCAGCGGGCTCGGCCTGACGCTGGCGCAGAATTTCATCCTGCAGCACCATGGAAGCATCGAGGTCGACAGCCGGCCGGGCCGGACCTGCTTCACGGTGCTGCTGCCGCTGCATACCAACCACCAGGAAAACCAATGAACCCAGTCTGGATCATCGACGACGACCGTTCCATCCGCTGGGTATTTGAAAAGGCTTTGACGCGCGAGGAAATCGCCTTCAAGAGCTTCGGCTCGGCGGCCGAGGCGCTGGCTTCCCTCGATGCCGGCGCCCCGCCGCCGCAGGTGCTGGTCACCGACATCCGCATGCCCGGCGAATCCGGCCTGTCGCTGCTGCAGAAGTTCAAGGCGCGCTTTCCGGCCCTGCCGGTGATCATCATGACCGCTTATTCCGACCTCGACAGCGCGGTGTCGGCCTTCCAGGGCGGCGCCTTCGAATACCTGCCCAAGCCCTTCGACATCGACCAGGCCCTCGACCTGGTACGCCGCGCCATCGACGAATCGACGCGGCAGGAGGCCGTGCCCGAGTCGGCCGCCATGGCGCCGGAAATCCTCGGCAAGGCGGCGTCGATGCAGGAGGTGTTCCGCGCCATCGGCCGCCTGTCGCAGTCGCACGCCACGGTGCTCATCAACGGCGAGTCCGGCACCGGCAAGGAACTCGTCGCCCGCGCGCTGCATCGCCACAGCCCGCGCGCCGACAAGCCGTTTGTCGCCCTCAACACCGCGGCGATTCCGCGCGACCTGCTCGAGTCCGAGCTCTTCGGCCACGAGCGCGGCGCCTTCACCGGCGCCACCGCCATGCGCCGCGGCCGCTTCGAGCAGGCCGAGGGCGGCACGCTGTTCCTCGACGAGATCGGCGACATGCCGGCGGAGCTGCAGACGCGCCTGCTGCGCGTGCTCTCCGACGGCAACTTCTACCGCGTTGGCGGCCACCAGCCGATCAGGGCCAATGTGCGCGTCATCGCCGCCACCCACCAGGATCTCGATGAGCGGGTGAAGCAGGGGCTGTTCCGCGAGGATCTGTTCCACCGCCTGAATGTCATCCGCCTGCGCCTGCCGCCGCTGCGCGAGCGGCGCGAGGACATTCCGCTGCTGACGAAGCACTTCCTCTCCAAGAGTGCCCAGGAACTCGGTGTGGAGGCGAAGCGGGTGTCGGAAGGCGCGCTGAAGTTTCTTTCCGCGCTCATCTTTCCCGGCAACGTGCGCCAGCTGGAGAATCTCTGCCACTGGCTGACGGTCATGGCACCCGGCCAGACGATCGAGATCGCCGACCTGCCGCCGGAACTGCGCGCTCAGGCACCGCGCGAAACGGAGGCCGACTGGAAGGTGGCGCTGGGCGCCGAGGCCGATCGCATGCTGGCCGGACGCCCCGGAGCGGTGTGGGACAGCCTGGCGCGCGAGTTCGAGCGCACCCTCATCCGCCATGCCCTGCTGGCCACCGCCGGGCGGCGCATCGAGGCGGCGCAGCTGCTCGGCATCGGCCGCAACACGATCACGCGCAAGATTCAGGAACTGGGGATGGGCAGCAGCGATGCTGCCGAGCAGCCGGAATAGGGCCCGCCAAGTCAGCCGCCGGTAGGGGGTGCTAGGGACGCTGCTTTTTCTTGGACGGCTTGCGTTTCTTTTTCTTGCTTTTTTTCCCGGCGGATTTCTTTTGCTCTTGCGCTTTTGCTGCCGTGACTTTGGGCGGCGGTGCCTGCGGCTCCCGCGTTTCGTTGGCTTCGGCTCCGGCAGCGGCAAGCTGGGGGATGGCCTCCGGACTTGTTTTTGGCGCTTCGGCCGGCGCCCCTGGCGTTTCATGCGCTTCATCGGGCCAAGGTTCGGGTGTCACGCCCTGGGCGACCGACAGCGGGGCTTCGTCCGGCCATGGATCTGGTGCGACGGCCAATGCGACCGGTGCCGACGCTTCGTCCGGCCATGGATCGGGCTGGCCGGCAGCGGCAAATTCCGGCGCCGCCATTGCCGCCACTCTGGCGCGCGAGGCGACGAAGCGCGGCAACCAGCCGATCCTGGCAGCGCCTTCCTCGAGCCCGGGATGGGGCTTGGCCAGTTCGCGCAGGTCATAGCCTGCTGCCAGCATGAGCTTGCCGGCGAACACGTCCGCTTCCTCCTGCTGCGAAATCTCGACCAGTTGCTCCGTGCCCATCGATCCGATCAATGAGATGCCGAGCTTGAACAGCGTGCCCATCGGAAACAGCAGGTCGGCGAGGATCGTGGTCGCCAGGTAGGCGCCCGTGAGCGGCGAGCCGGCCAGTAGGGAAACGGCAAGGCCGGCGGAAGTGCTTTCGCGGTGGTGGGCGGCTGCCAGCCGGCCGAATTCGCGCGCCAGGGCGAAGGCAAGGTCGGAATCCGGCAGTTCGAGTTGCGCCAGGCTGCTGCTGACGGCAATCTTCCCTCCCGCGCTGGAGATCACCGAGGGGGAATCCTTGGCGACGACGAAAACTTCCACCAGGGGCACGCGCTTCGCCAGCTCCGGACTGAGATCAACGGCCAGCTTGCCGAGCCGCTCGGCCATCGGAGCCATGCGCTGCGTCAGCTTCTCCGCTTGTTCCAGCGCAGCGCAGGGGCTTTCGTTCTCGCTGCAATACTCTCCTTTGGACGTCAGCAGGGTATGCACTTCGAAGCGTATGTCCGGTACGCGCGTTTCCAGCGGCTCGGGCAGGATGTTGAACTGCGTGCGGCCGGAGGTCGGCGACGTGGAGCAGGCGCCGCACAGCGCAGCGCAGGCCAGCAGGAACATCGGCCGGCGCAGAAGACCGGCCTGAGAGGAACGAGCGTGCTTCATCAAATTTCGAGTCTAGCGCATGCACCTGCCGGCGTCACCACGCAAAACCTTGAATTCCAGCATAATGCAGCGAAAAAACGCGAGTTTGCCCACAATGAATTCCAATCCAGCCGATCCTTTGGACGGTCGCATCGTCGCCATGGCGCTGGGCGATATGGCGACGCGCTTCTCGCTTGAGGTGATCGAGCATTGCGCTTCGACCAGCAGCGTGTTGCTCGACCGCGCCATGCCGGATCAGGCCTCGGGCAGCGTCGTCGTCTGCGAGCGGCAGACCGCGGGACGCGGCCGGCGCGGTCGCAGCTGGCTGTCGGCGCCTGGCGACAGCCTGACCTTTTCAATGCTGTGGCGCTTTCCACCCGGCATGCTGCCGCCCGCCGGCCTCAGCCTGGCAGTGGGCGTGGCTGCGGCGCGCGCGCTGGAAGGCATGGGGGCGGCCGGCGTGCGCCTGAAATGGCCAAACGACATCCTGGCCGATGGCGCCAAGCTGGGCGGCATCCTGGTCGAGACCGTGGCCCACGGCGGCCAGCATGTCGCGGTGATCGGCATCGGCATCAATGTGCGCCTGCCGAGGGAGATCGCCGAAGCCGTCGATGCCGAGGCAGGTGCGCTGGTTTCGGTCATGCCGTATGCGCCCTCCCGCAATCTTCTGCTGGCCAATCTGCTCAAGGCGCTGGGGGAGATGCTGGACGAATTCGGGCGCTCGGGTTTTGCCGGCTTCGTCGAGGAGTGGCTGGCGCGCAATGCCCATGCCGGAGCGCGCGTGAGCATTCTTGCCGAAGGCGCCGATCCGATCGAGGGCCGCTGTGCCGGCGTGGATATCGATGGCGCGCTGCTGCTCGATACCGCAACCGGAGTGCGCCGCATCGTCAGCGGGGAAGTTTCGCTGAGGCCGCGATGACTGCGTTGATCCTGGCCATCGATTGCGGCAACAGCCGGCTGAAGTGGGGCTTGCACGGCAGCGCGGGCTGGCGTGCGCAGGGAAAGCTCGATTATGCAGGTCTGCAGGGTTTCGCCGAGCAGTTGCGCGCGCAGCCACGTGCCGACAGGGTGGTGGCTGTCAATGTCGCCGGCCCGCTGGTGGGTGAGGCCGTGGCGGCCGCCGTGGCGGCGCTGGGCATTCCGCAGCACTGGGTGAAAAGTCAGTCTGCGCAATACGGCGTGCGCAATCTTTACGATCATCCCGAGCAGCTCGGGGCCGACCGCTGGGCGGCGCTGATCGGCGCGCGCACCCTGCATGACGGCGCCTGCCTGGTCGTCTGTGCCGGTACCGCGACGACAGTCGATATCCTCGATGCGGAGGGCAGTTTCCAGGGCGGCCTGATCCTGCCCGGCGTCGAGCTGATGTGCCGCGTGCTGGCCGCCAATACGGCGCAGCTGCCGCTGGCCGACGGCAAGTTCGCCGGTCTGCCGCGCAACACCAGGGACGCCATCGTCAGCGGCTGCCTGCAGGCCCAGGCCGGCGCCATCGAGCGCATGTTCGAGCAGGTCGCGGCCCTGCCGGGGGCGGCCTGCCTCGTCGGCGGCGGCGCCGCCGGACAATTCTTCGACATGCTGCGCATGCCGAAGCGGCGGATTGATAATCTGGTGCTCGAGGGCCTGGCGCGCATCGGCCGCGAAATAACCCCATAGACGCGACAACGGCGTTAACGCAGCCGTCACTTCCACAGGAGACATCATGAACTTCCGCACACCGCGCCGCACCTTCGCGCTGGCGATCCTTGCCGCCGCTTGCCTGCCGGCCGCTGCCGCCGAAACAGTCAGCCGCGCCGAGGATCGCGAAGAGGTCGCCGTCACCATCTACAACGATTCGCTCGCCCTCATCAAGGAAGTGCGCCGCATTCCCTTCGAGCGCGGCGCCAACAGCATTGCCCTGCGCGACGTCAGCGCCAAGATGCGGCCGGAGACGGCCAGCCTGCGTGCGCTGTCCGGCGGCAGCCTGCGCCTGATCGAGCAGAACTTCGACTTCGACCTGCTGACGCCGCAGAAGCTGCTGGAGAAGTACGTTGGCCGCAGCGTCACGGTGATCAAGACCAACCCGGCCACCGGCGCCGAGACGCGCGAGCCGGCCGAAGTGCTGGCGACCAACGGCGGCGTGGTGCTGAAATACGCCGACCGCATCGAGACCGGCGTGCCCGGCCGCATTGCCTACGGCGCGATCCCCGCCAACCTGCGCGACCGGCCGACGCTGGTGGTGCAGCTGGAGAGCACCGCGTCCGGGCGACAGCCGGCGGAACTGTCCTATCTCAGCGGCGGGCTGTCCTGGCGTGCCGACTACGTCGCCGAACTCGCCGGCGACGAGTCGAAGCTCGACCTCGCCGGCTGGGTGACGCTGACCAACCAGAGTGGGGCGAGCTACGGCAACGCCCGCTTGCAACTGGTGGCCGGCGATGTGAACCGCGTGCGCGACGAAATGCGCACCCAGCAGTTCGCCGCCAAGGCCGTGGCGCCGGCGCCGGCGGTCGAGATGGCCCGTGAGCAGCTGTTCGAGTATCACCTCTATTCGCTCAACCGGCCGACGACGATCCTCGACAACCAGACCAAGCAGGTGGCGCTGCTCTCCGCCGCGGCGGTGCCGGTGCGCAAGGAGTATCGTCTGGCCGGGCAGGACTGGTACTACCGCGGCGCCCAGTCGGACCTTGGCCGCCAGCACAAGGTGGCGGTCTTCGTCGAGTTCGACAACAAGGGCGGCGAACTGGGCGTGCCGCTGCCCAAAGGCATCGTACGGGTATACAAGAAGGACTCGCGCGGCAACGGCCTTTTTATCGGCGAGGATCGCATCGACCATACGGCGAAGAACGAGGTGGTGCGCCTGAAGCTGGGCGACGCCTTCGACGTCAAGGCTTCCCGCAAGCAGACCAGCTTCCGCAAGGTCGCCGACAAGGTATATGAGAGCGCCTTCAGCATCGAGCTTTCCAATGCCAAGGACCTCCCGGTGACGGTGAAGGTGGTCGAGCCGGTGCCAGGCGACTGGGAAATGGTGTCCGAGAGCCAGAAGCACGCCAAGGGCGATGCGCATTCCGCGGTCTGGCTGGTGAATGTCCCGGCCCAGGGCAAGGCCACGCTCGATTACAGTGTCAGAATGCGCTGGTAGGCGCGCTTATAAGTTGGGATCGGATGTCCAATTGATGGGAGTCCCGAGCTGAAAGGTGTCTTGTGTATGCAGTATACCCGGGCTATTATTTTTCCCGCACTTGGGCTAAGGTGATTCTGCAAGGCGGTATCGATCAGGCTGCAGGGTGAGGGCGTGCCTGGCAATCCATCCATAAAATCAGGAGGAGATAAGAGATGTCCGACATCAAGATTTTGCTCAACGAAGCCGATATTCCGACCCACTGGTACAACGTCGTCGCCGACATGCCGAAGCCGCCCCTGCCGCCCCTGGCGCCGGACGGCAATCCGGTCACGCCCGAGCAGATGCTCGCCATCTTCCCCGGTCCGCTGCTCGAGCAGGAAATGTCCGGCGAGCGCTGGATCCCGATTCCCGAAGAAGTGCGCCAGATCTACAAGCAGTGGCGTCCGACCCCGATGTTCCGCGCCCGTCGTCTCGAGCAGATGCTCGGCACGCCGGCGAAGATCTACTACAAGTACGAGGGTGTCAGCCCGGCCGGCTCGCACAAGGTCAATACCTCGGTGCCGCAGGCCTTCTTCAACAAGATGGTTGGCATCACCCGGCTCACCACCGAGACCGGCGCCGGCCAGTGGGGTTCCTCGATCGCCTTCGCCGGCCAGATGTTCGGCATCGAGGTGCGCGTCTACATGGTGAAGGTGAGCTACAACCAGAAGCCCTTCCGCCGCTCGATGATGCAGACCTGGGGCGCGGAGGTCTTCGCCTCGCCGACCGACATG
>CAJPFL010000035.1 GCA_905339315.1 Rhodocyclaceae bacterium | reverse complement strand
TTGGCGCTGTAGACCTCGATGACGTGGTAGGCGCGCGGCAGTTCCTCGCCGGGCACGGCGCGCGTCTGCTTCTGGATGTCGCGGATGCGGCCGTCCTTCCAGGTTTCCAGCACGGCGTCGAGAAGATCACGACGGTCCTTGAAGTGCCAGTAGAAGCTGCCCTTGGTGACCTTCAGGCGCTTGGCCAGCACTTCCACGCGGATGCCGTCGAGGCCTTTTTCGGCCAGGATGTCCAGTGCCGCCCTGGTCCAGGCGGCGCGGTCCAGCTGCTGTCGGTTCGGCTCGGGTTTGGCCATTGTCGTCGGGTATATTGAAAAGAACGGAAGCTTGCGTTACGATAGCGCATTCCATACGGTAGCGTATGGAAGAATTCTGCCGGCAACCGCCGGCCGTGTCAAACCTTCCGGCGCGGTGCCATAATCCGCTGAAGGAGAGGCGGCCGCGCCTGGCGCGGCATTCGCACTTACGCAAAGGAGATCAGGATTGAAGATCCTCGTACCGGTCAAGCGCGTCGTTGATTACAACGTCAAGGTGCGCGTCAAGGGCGACGGTTCCGGCGTGGACCTCGCCAACGTCAAGATGTCGATGAACCCCTTCGACGAGATCGCCGTCGAGGAGGCGGTGCGGCTGAAGGAAGCCGGCATCGCCACCGAGGTCGTCGCCGTGTCCTGCGGCGTCGCCGCCTGCCAGGAGACGCTGCGCACGGCGCTGGCGCTCGGCGCCGACCGTGCCATCCTGGTGGAAAGCGACGTCGAGCTGCAGCCGCTGGCGGTGGCCAAGCTGATGCAGGCGCTGGCGGCGAAGGAAGGCCCGCAGATCGTCATTTTCGGCAAGCAGGCCATCGACGACGACGCCAACCAGACCGGCCAGATGTTCGCCGCGCTGATGGGCTGGCCGCAGGCCACCTTTGCCTCGAAGGTCGTCATCGCCTCTGGCTGCGCCACGGTGACGCGCGAGATCGACGGCGGCCTCGAGACCGTCGAGCTGAAGCTGCCGGCGGTGGTGACCACCGACCTGCGCCTGAACGAGCCGCGCTACGCCACGCTGCCGAACATCATGAAGGCCAAGAAGAAGCCGCTCGACACCCTGAAGCCGGCCGACCTCGGCGTCGACGTCGCGCCGCGCCTGGCGACGCTGAAGGTCGCCGAGCCGCCGAAGCGCGCCGGCGGCGCCAAGGTGGCCGACGTCAAGCAACTGGTGGACAAACTGAAAAATGAAGCGAAGGTGATCTGATGGCCATTCTCGTTATCGCCGAACACGACAACGCGACGCTGAAGGCGGCGACGCTGAACACCCTGACCGCTGCGAAGAAGCTCGGCGGCGAGATCCACGTGCTGGTCGCCGGCCAGGGCTGCGCCGCCGCCGCGCAGGCAGCGGCCCAGCTCGACGGCGTCGCCAAGGTGCACGTCGCCGACGCCGCTCCCTACGCCGAGCAACTGCCGGAGAACCTCGCCTCGCTGGTGCATGCCAACGCCTCAGGCTATTCGCACATCCTGGCGCCGGCCTCCACTTTCGGCAAGAACCTGCTGCCGCGCGTGGCGGCGCTGCTCGACGTGGCGCAGATCTCCGACATTGTCGCGGTCGAATCCGCCGACACCTTCATCCGTCCGATCTACGCCGGCAACGCGCTGGCGACGGTGAAGAGCGCCGACGGCGTGAAGGTCATCACCGTGCGCGGCACCGCCTTCGAGGCCTGCGGCAAGGGCGGCTCGGCCGCCGTCGAGCCGCTCGCGGCGGGCGCCGACCTCGGATTGTCGAAACTCGTCGGCCGCGAGTTGACGAAGAGCGCGCGGCCCGAACTGGGCGCGGCGAAGATCATCGTCTCCGGCGGCCGCGGCATGGGCAACGGCGAGAACTACCGCAGTGTGCTCGAGCCGCTGGCCGACAAGCTGGGCGCGGCGCTCGGCGCCTCGCGCGCGGCGGTCGATGCCGGCTTCGTGCCGAACGACTACCAGGTCGGCCAGACCGGCAAGATCGTCGCGCCCGACCTCTACATCGCCGTCGGCATCTCGGGCGCCATCCAGCATCTGGCCGGCATGAAGGACAGCAAGGTGATCGTCGCCATCAACAAGGATCCCGAGGCGCCGATCTTCCAGGTGGCCGACTACGGCCTGGTGGCCGACCTGTTCCAGGCCGTGCCCGAACTGGTGGCCGAGCTGGGCTGATCGCAGCGAATTATTTGGAGAAGTTCATGAGCACCTATTCCGCCCCCCTGCGCGACATGCATTTCGTCCTGCGCGAACTGGCTGGCATCGATCAGGTCGGCAAGCTGCCCGGCTACGAGGAAGCCACGCCGGACACCATCGATGCCATTCTCGAAGAGGCCGGCAAGTTCGCCGCCGGCGTGCTGTCGCCGATCAACGGTTCAGGCGACCATGAGGGCGCCAGGTGGCAGGACAGCAGTGTCACCATGCCGGAAGGCTTCATGGTGGCCTACCGGCAATTCGTCGAGAACGGCTGGAACGGCATCGGCTGCGAGCCGGAATATGGCGGGCAGGGCATGCCCAAGGTGGTCGTCGCCGCCGTTCAGGAGATGTGGAAGGCCTCCAACATGGCCTTCTCGCTGTGCCCGCTGCTGACCACCGGCGCCATCGAGGCGATCACGCTGAACGGTGCGCCCGAGCTGAAGGCCGCCTACCTGCCGAAGATGATCGAAGGCAGCTGGACCGGCACCATGAACCTGACCGAGCCGCAGGCCGGCTCCGACCTCGCGCTGGTGCGCTCGCGCGCCGTGCCGCAGGGCGACGGCACCTACAGGATCTTCGGCCAGAAGATCTTCATCACCTACGGCGAGCACGACATGACGGACAACATCATCCACCTGGTGCTGGCGCGCACGCCGGATGCGCCCGAGGGGGTGAAGGGCATCTCGCTCTTCGTGGTGCCGAAGTTCCTGCTCGAGGCCGACGGCACGCCGGGCAAGCGCAACGACGTTCGCTGCGTTTCCATCGAGCACAAGCTGGGCATCCACGCCAGCCCGACCTGCGTCATGGCCTACGGCGACAACGGCGGTGCCGTCGGCTACCTCGTCGGCAAGGAGAACGAGGGCCTCAAGTACATGTTCGTCATGATGAATGCCGCCCGCTTCGCCGTCGGCCTGGAAGGCGTGGCCATCGCCGACCGCGCCTACCAGCGCGCGCTGGAGTATGCGCGGGAGCGCATCCAGGGCCGCGATCTCGCCGACGGCTCCGGTCCGGTACCCATCATCCGTCACCCCGACATCCGCCGCATGCTGATGCTGATGAAGTCCCAGACCGAGGCGATGCGCGCCCTGGCGTATGTCGTCGCCGCGGCGCACGACGCCGCCGCGCGCCATCCCGACGCCGAGGAGCGCAAGCGCAACCAGGCCTTTGTCGACCTGATGATCCCGGTGGTGAAGGGCTGGAGCACCGAAACCGGCATCGAAGTGGCCTCGCTCGGCGTGCAGATCCACGGCGGCATGGGCTTCATCGAGGAGACCGGCGCCGCCCAGTACCTGCGCGACGCCCGCATCACCACGATCTACGAGGGCACCACCGGCATCCAGGCCAACGACCTCATCGGCCGCAAGATCGCCCGCGAGGGCGGCGCCACCATCAAGGCCGTCATCGGCAGCATGCTGCAGGTCGATGCGACATTGGCCCAGCAGGAGGGCGAAGAATTCGCCGCCATCCACGCCGGCTTTGCACGCGGCGTGCAGGCGCTGGCCGAGGCGGCCACGCATATCGCGACGAACTTCAGCCAGGACATCAAGGGCGTGCATGTCGGCGCCGTGCCTTTCCTGCGACTGATGGGCATCGTCAGCGGCGGCTGGCAGATGGCGCGCGCGGCACTGGTGGCGCAGAAGCAGCTCGCCTCGGGTGCCGGCGAAGCCGGCTTCTGCAAGGCCAAGATCACTACGGCGCGTTTCTTTGCCGACCATCTTTTGTCCCAGGCGCCCGGATTGGCTGCCACGGTGCTCAAGGGCGGTGCCGGCGCGTTGGCCGTGCCGGAAGAGCATCTGTAAATCCCCCGTGGGACGGTCGCAAGGCCGTCCCATATCTTTTTTTCGGCGCAAAAAAATTCAGCAGCGCGCTTCTGCGCTCCAACTCGATGATATTCAAACGATATCGCGTTTCTCAAAGCGATACCGTCGGGGGTTGACGACAGTTGCGAATTGAATTCCATCATGCTATTGATGGCCACAGACCGTGAAGTAAATCACGGCTGCTGCTGAGGTCTTACGGCTCGAAGACTTCAAGTCAAGAACGGTCCACCTGCTTGAGGCAAAAGGATCGCTGAATCTGCAAGGGCAAACCCATCGAAAGCTGGGGGCGCAAAACAACCGGTCTAAGGGATTTTCCGGCTCACGGAAGTTCTATGGCAGCGGAGTTGCCAGATAAGGGTCGCAATGAGTCGAGCCTTTCATTCTGTCAAAGCATCGCCGGACAATATCGCCCGGACTGCACCTTCGCGCCGTTCCCGCCCGACCCTTTGTCCGCGCTTCCATTCCGGTGACGTTTGTCCATCGGGCTCTGCCGTTTCGGCAGCGGCCTGAATGTCGTCCGCCGCGTACCGCGCGGCACGGCTGCGAAGGAGACAAGCATGGCTGCGAGCGCATTGAGTACCTCAAACCCGGGAACGGGCACCAGCAACGTCGTCAGCCTGAGCGGGCGGCGCCAGCTGAGCGTGGCGGAATCCAGCCGCATGCTCAACGATTGCCGCGAACTGGCGATGAAGCGGCTGTCCGGGTCGCTGCGCGAAATGCTGGCGGAAGTCGAGGAAGACCTGTTCAACATGGCCGAAGCGAGCTACGACCGCGAGATGCAGCGGCTGTATCTCGATGTGCGGGGCAAGGCCAAGGAGAAGTGGCCGAAGATCGAGGCCGCCTTCTCGCGCCATTTCATCGAGACTTTCAACCACAAGATGCGCGGCGAGATGGACGCCGCCATGAAGACGCTTGCCGCCTCGACGCAGGAGTTGCGCCTGGTCGAGGAGGATGATCTCGCCGAAAGCATTGCCATGCAGGAGCTGGCAAGCCGCCTGCGCGAGCAGAACGAGGACGAGTTGGCCCTGCTGGGCGAGCGCGTCGCCCTGCTGCTCGGCAAGCACGATCTGAAGGACGAGGAAAACCCCATCAGCCCGCTGGCGGTCTGCGACGCATTGAAGCGCGCCTGCGACGAGCTGGAGGGCAGCGTCAAGTTCAAGCTGGTGCTGCTCAAGCAGATCGAGCAGCATGTCTCCAAGGCGCTGCACGCCGTCTATGCCGACCTCAACACCGAGATGGTGCGCTGGAATGTCCTGCCAGACCTGCGCTCTGTCTATCGCAAGCCGGTCAACGCAGAGTCGCCTCCCCAGGCGCGACCAAAGCCTGAGGCGCCCACGCCGCCGCCCCAGCGCGAGCCAGGTGGTGGCGGCGGCGACCTGTTCGCCGTTCTGCAGCAGATGTTGCAGTCGCAGGCGGCCGGCTTTCCCGGGCTGGCGGTGTCCGCCGTCCCGCAAGGACACGTGCCCGCCTTTGCCACAGGGGCGACGACGTCCATCGCAGGCGCCGCCACCGCTGCTGCGCCGGCAGCGAACATCCAGGGCATCTTCATCGATTCGCTGACCGAGATGCAGCGCCTCGATACGCTGATGGGCGAGAAGCGCCGCGCCGACGGCCTGCCCGACCTGGGTCAGGCGTTCGGCACGATGAACGTCCTGCATCAGGTCAAGGCGAACAGCCTGACGCAGGGGGTCGGACAGCTCGATGCCATCACCATCGACATCGTCGCCATGCTGTTCGACTTCGTCTTCGACGACGACAAGATTCCGGATGCCATCAAGGCGCTGGTGGGACGCCTGCAGATCCCGGTGCTCAAGGTGGCGATGCTCGACAAGTCCTTCTTCTCGAGCAGGACGCATCCGGCGCGCCGTCTGCTGGACGGCATTTCACAGGCAGCCGTCGCCTGGGGCGGGGCGGTCGACCCGGAAGATCCCCTGTATCAGGAGATCGCCTATATCGCCGAGCGCATCCAGAGCGATTTCGAGCGTGACGTGGAGATCTTCAGCGACGCCCTCAATCTGCTGAATGCCGTCATCGCCGAGCGGGACGCCATGGCCGAGGGGATTGCCGAGCGCACGGCCGAACTCATGAGCCGGCGCGAGACAGAGGAGATCGCCTGGGTCGTCGCCGGCGAAGCGGTGTCGCGCCGCCTCTCGTCCGGCGTACCGCAGGGCGTGCAGCGTTTCCTGCTGGAGCACTGGCAGCATGTGCTGAAGGAACTCTACCTGCGCCATGGCGAGGAACATCACGCCTATCTCAGTGCCCTGGCCATGATGGACGACCTCATCTGGAGCGTGGCGCCGAAGGCGAGCAGCGACGAACGAAAGCAGCTGGTGAATACCTTGCCGGGCCTGTTGCGGGCCGTGCAGGCCGGGCTGGATGTCATCGACGTGTCGCAGGAACAGCGCGAACGCTTCTTCGACGAACTGGTGGCGATGCATTCGGCAGCGGTAAAGGCGGGCCTGGCGGGTGCGGAAACGGGAACTGCCGATATGCCTGCGCCGCTGGAGGCGGCGTCCGCACCGACGCCGACAGCCAACTACAGCGTCAATCCCGAGGGCGAGCTGTTCATCACGCGCATCACCGAGAACGATGTGCAGATCGAGGAGGTTGCACTGGTTGGCGCCAGCCCGTCGGCCGTATTGGCGGGGGACGCCCACTTGCAGAGGGTGTCGGCGCTGAGCCGCGGCGATTGGGTGGAGTTCCACCAGACAGAAGGCGTTCCGGCGCGGGCCCGGCTGTCCTGGATCAGCCCGCAGCGCGGCATCTTTCTGTTTACCAATCCGCGCTCGCCGCGGGCGACCTCGATTTCGCGGGAGGCGCTGGCCTACCAGTTCCGGACCGGCATGGCGCAACTCGTCTCCGAAGAGTCCCTGTTCGAGCGCGCCGTGAGCAGTGTGCTCGACAGCCTGAGGTCGCCCGATCACCAGCTCGCGTAGACGGGACGTTTGCGCGCAGTGACTGAAGGCGGCGAAGACGCTTACATGTTGGGATAGACAGGGCCTTCGCCGCCCTGCGGCACGACCCAGGTGATGTTCTGCGTCGGGTCCTTGATGTCGCAGGTCTTGCAGTGCACGCAGTTCTGCGCGTTGATCTGCAGGCGCGGATTCGTCCCGTCGGCGTCGCGCACGATCTCGTAAACGCCGGCCGGGCAGTAGCGCTGCTCGGGCGCATCGTAGAGGGCGAGGTTGGTGCGGATCGGCACGCTGTCGTCCTTCAGCCGCAGGTGGCAGGGCTGGTTTTCCTCGTGGTTGGTGTTGGAGAGGAACACCGAGGAGAGCCGGTCGAAGGTAATCACGCCGTCCGGCTTCGGGTAGGCGATCGGCGGGCAGTCCGACGCCTGCTTCAGCTTGAGGTGGTCGGCCGTGAGGTGCAGCGTCCACGGCGCCTTGCCGCGGAACACCTGCTGGTCGATGCCGAACATCAGCGAACCCAGCCACAGTCCCTTGCTCATCCACGGCTTGAAGTTGCGCGTGCGGTGCAGTTCCTCGTAGAGCCAGGATTCGCGGAACTTGCGCGGATAGTCGGTCAACTCGTCGCCGCTGCGGCCGGCGCCGAGCGCCTCGGCGAGCGCCTCGGCGGCGAGCATGCCGGTCTTCAGCGCGGCGTGCGAGCCCTTGATGCGCGCGGCGTTGAGGAAGCCGGCATCGTCACCGATGAGGGCGCCGCCGGGGAAGATCAGCTTCGGCAGCGCCTGCAGGCCGCCTGCCGTGAGGGCGCGCGCGCCGTAGGCGATGCGCTTGCCGCCTTCGAGGAAGGGCTTCACCAGCGGATGCAGCTTGTAGCGCTGGAATTCCTCGAACGGCGAGAGATGCGGATTGCTGTAGGCGAGGCCCACCACGTAGCCGATTGCGACCAGGTTGCCTTCGAGGTGATAGACGAAGCCGCCGCCGTAGGTGTCCGCTTCCATCGGCCAGCCGCCGGTGTGCATGACCAGGCCATTGACGTGCTGTTCCGGCCTGATCTCCCACAGTTCCTTGATGCCGATGCCGTACACCTGCGGATCGGCCCCGTTGCGCAGCTTGAATTTTTCCTCGAGCTGCTTGCCGAGGTGGCCGCGGCAGCCTTCGGCGAAAAGGGTGTACTTCGCCAGCAGTTCCATGCCCGGCTGGTAGGCGTCCGTCGGCTGCCCGTCGCGACCGACACCCATGTCGCCGGTGGCAACCCCCCTGACCGAGCCATCCTCGTTGTAGAGCACCTCGGCGCCGGCAAACCCCGGGTAAATTTCCACGCCGAGCGCCTCGGCCTGCTGCGCCAGCCAGCGGCAGAGGTTGCCCAGGCTGACGATGTAGTTGCCGTGGTTGAGGAAGCAGCCGGGCAGCAGGGCGTTCGGCACCCTGAAGCCGCCCGTCTCGGAGAAGATGATGAAACGGTCTTCCGACACCGGCGTGTCGAGCGGGGCGCCTTTTTCCTTCCAGTCGGGGATCAGCTCGTTCAGCGCGCGCGTATCCATCACGGCGCCGGAGAGGATGTGCGCGCCGACCTCGGCGCCCTTCTCGATCAGGCAGACGTTGATGTCCGCGTTGAGCTGCTTCAGGCGTATCGCCGCGGCGAGGCCGGCCGGGCCGCCGCCGACGATGACGACATCGAATTCCATGGATTCGCGTTGCATGCTGTTCGGTAATTGTTATGGTCTGGATGGCTGACATTATAATTCGGTTTGATCCAGCCACTGCCCGTACAAATGGAACACAAGCGCAAGCTGATATACGCCACGATCCTGCCGATCCGCTGGGGCGACATGGACGCGATGAACCATGTGAACAACACCGTCTATTTCCGCTACATGGAACAGGCGCGCATCGAATGGCTGGAATCGCTCGGCTACGGCACCGGCCAGCACACCGATGAGGGGCCGGTCATCGTCAATGCCGGCTGCACCTACCTCGTGCCGCTGGTCTACCCCGGCAACGTCGAGGTGCGCATGTTCATCGGCCACCCCGGCCGCAGCAGCCTGCCGACCCATTATGAGTTGCGACTGCAGGGGAACGAAAAACTGTATGCGACGGGCGACGCCAAGATGGTCTGGATCAACCCCGCCAGCGGCCGTTCCATCCCGCTGCCCGGCAACATGAGAGCTCTTGCGGAAGAGGAATGACATGATCGACAGGACGCCCCTCTGGAAGCCCTCCAAGGCGCGCATCGCCGCCGCCAACCTGACCGCCTTCATGCACTCGGCCGAGCGGCGCTGGGGCGTGGAATGCGCCGATTACGATGCGCTGCACCGCTGGTCGGTGACGCACCCGGAGCAGTTCTGGACCACGTTGTGGGATTTCGCCGGCGTGGTGGCGGAAAAGCGCGGCGAGCGCGTGCTGGCCGACGCCAACAAAATGCCGGGTGCGAAGTGGTTTCCAGACGCCCGCCTGAATTTCGCGGAGAATCTGCTGCGCAGCCATGACACCGCCGACGCCCTGGTTTTCTGGGGCGAGGACAAGGTCAAGGGCCGCGCCAGCCACGCCGAACTCTACCGTGCCGTGGCCCAGACCGCCTGGGCGCTGCGCGACATGGGGGTGGGCAGGGGCGACCGCGTTGCCGCCTACCTGCCCAACCTGCCCGCCGCCGTGGTGGCGATGCTGGCCACGGCCTCCATCGGCGCCATCTTCTCCTCTGCCTCGCCGGACTTCGGCGTGCAAGGCGTGCTCGACCGCTTCGGCCAGATCGCGCCGAAGGTGCTGTTCGCCTGCGACGGCTATTACTACAACGGCAAGGTGATCGACTGCCTCGGCAAGGTGGCCGAGATCGCCGCCCGCATGCCCTCGCTGGAGCGGGTGGTGATCGTGCCCTATGCCGGCAGCGGCGCAGACATTGCCGCCGTGAAGCATGGGGTATCGCTGGCCGACTTTCTCGCCCCCTTCGCCGGCGAGCGCGAGATCCGCTTCGAACGCCTGCCCTTCGACCACCCGCTCTACATCCTGTATTCCTCCGGCACCACCGGCGTGCCGAAGTGCATCGTGCACAGCGCCGGCGGCACCCTGCTGCAGCATCTGAAGGAGCAGCGCCTGCACAGCGACATCAAGACCGGCGACCGCCTGTTCTACTTCACCACCTGCGGCTGGATGATGTGGAACTGGCTGGTTTCCGGCCTCGCTTCGGGGGCAACGCTGCTGCTCTACGACGGCTCGCCCTTCGTCGGCCGCGGCAACATCCTCTTCGACTACGCCGAGGCCGAGGGCATGACCCACTTCGGCACCTCGGCGAAGTTCATCGATGCCATCGCCAAGATCAACCTGGCGCCGGCGAAGACGCACAAGCTGGACAGGCTGCGCGCGATCTTCTCGACCGGCAGCCCGCTGGTGCCGGAGGCCTTCAATTACGTATACGACAGCATCAAGCGCGATGTGCAGCTCGCCTCGATCTCCGGCGGCACCGACATCATTTCCTGCTTCGTGCTGGGGAATCCGGTCGGCCCGGTGTGGCGCGGCGAGATCCAGTGCCGCGGCCTCGGGATGGCGGTCGAGGTGTTCGACGAGGCGGGCCGGCCGGTGCGCAGGACCAAGGGCGAGCTGGTCTGCCTCAAGCCGTTTCCCTCGATGCCGGTCGGCTTCTGGAACGACCCAGACGGCAGGAAATACCGCGCCGCCTATTTCGAGAAATATCCCGGCATCTGGTGCCATGGCGACTTCATCGAGGAGACGGCCCACGGCGGCTTCGTCATCTACGGCCGCTCCGACGCCACTCTCAACCCCGGCGGCGTGCGCATCGGCACCGCCGAAATCTACCGCCAGGTGGAGAAGCTCGACGAAGTGCTCGAAGCCCTCGTCATCGGCCAGGACTGGGAGAAGGACACCCGCGTCGTCCTCTTCGTCAAGCTGCGCGAGGGGCTGACCCTCGACGACGCCCTCGCCAGGCGCATCAAGGACGTCATTCGCGAGAACACCACGCCGCGCCACGTTCCGGCGAAGATCCTCCAGGTCGGCGACATCCCGCGCACCAAGAGCAACAAGATCGTCGAGCTGGCAGTGCGCAACCTCGTGCATGGCGAGCCGGTGAAGAACGTCGAGGCGCTGGCCAACCCCGAAGCGCTGGACTGGTTCCGCGACCGCCCGGAGCTGTCATGCTGATGAAACGCGACCAGTCCACCCTGCTGGTGGTGGACATTCAGGAACGACTCCTGCCGCATATCCACGAAGGGCAGGCGGTGCTCGACAACGCCGTCTGGCTGGTGAAGGTCGCGCAGCGCCTCGGCGTGCCGGTAATGGCCTCCGAGCAATACCCGAAGGGCATCGGTCACACCGTCGCCGTGCTGCGGGGACTGACTGTTCCAGGGGCCGTCGCCGAGAAGCTGCATTTCTCCTGCGTCGCGGCGAAGTGCCTCGACGGCCTGTCGGGCAGCGAGCGGCCCCAGGTGGTGGTGGCCGGCACCGAATCCCATGTCTGCGTGTTGCAGACCGTGCTCGACCTGCGCGGGCAGGGCAAGGAGGTCTTCGTCGTCGCCGAAGCCGTTGGCTCACGCCGGCCGTCCGACAAGGAACTGGCCCTGGCGCGGATGCGCAGCCACGGCGTGCACATCGTCTCGCGCGAGATGGTCGCCTTCGAGTGGCTCGGGCAGGCCGGCAGCGACGAATTCCGCGAGATCAGCCGGGAATTCCTCAAGTAGTTTCTCAAGTTGTTTTTTCCGCGATTCCGCCCCGTTTTCGTTGAGCGGCGGGAAAGTTTCGGCTATCATCTGGCTTTCCTGCAGACGTAGTCCAAATGACCAAGTACGTCTTCGTTACCGGCGGTGTCGTGTCCTCTCTGGGCAAGGGCATCGCCGCCGCCTCGCTCGGCGCCATTCTCGAATCCCGCGGCATCAAGGTCACCCACCTCAAGCTCGATCCCTACATCAACGTCGATCCCGGGACGATGAGCCCGTTCCAGCACGGCGAGGTGTTCGTCACCGAGGACGGGGCGGAGACCGACCTCGATCTTGGCCACTACGAGCGCTTCACCCGCGCCAAGATGGGCAAGCGCAACAACTTCACCACCGGCCAGATCTACGAGTCGGTGATCAAGAAGGAGCGCCGCGGCGACTACCTCGGCCGCACCGTGCAGGTCATCCCGCACATCACCGACGAGATCAAGCTGCACGTCAAGGCCGGCGCCCAGGGTGCCGACGTCGCCATCGTCGAGGTCGGCGGCACGGTCGGCGACATCGAGTCGCTGCCCTTCCTCGAGGCGATCCGCCAGATGGGCATCGAGGAGGGCCGGCAGAACACCTGCTTCATCCACCTCACGCTGCTGCCCTACATCGCCACTGCCGGCGAGCTGAAGACCAAGCCGACGCAGCACTCCGTCAAGGAGCTGCGCGAGATCGGCATCCAGCCCGACGTGCTGCTATGCCGCGCCGACCGCCCGGTGCCCGACGACGAGCGGCGCAAGATCGCCCTGTTCACCAACGTCGCGCACGAGGCGGTGATCTCGGTGGTGGATTCGGACAGCATCTACAAGATCCCGGCCATGCTGCACGACCAGATGCTGGACGAGATCGTCTGCCACAAGCTCAACATCCTGGCGCGCGCCGCCGACCTCTCGGTGTGGAACAAGCTGATCGACGCTCTCGAGCATCCCGAGCGCACGGTCGACATCGCCTTCGTCGGCAAGTACGTCGACCTCACCGAATCCTACAAGTCGCTGTCGGAGGCCCTCATCCACGCCGGCATCCACACGCGCAGCAGGACCCGGATCCACTACATCGACTCCGAGGCCATCGAGCGCGAAGGCACCGGCGCGCTGGCCGGCATGGACGCCATCCTCGTGCCGGGCGGCTTCGGCAAGCGCGGCGTCGAGGGCAAGATCGCCGCCATCGGCTACGCCCGCGAGCACCAGGTGCCGTACCTCGGCATCTGCCTCGGCATGCAGCTCGCCGTCATCGAGTTCGCCCGCCACGTGGCCGGCATGGAAGGGGCGCACAGCACCGAGTTCGATCCCGACACGCCGCACCCCGTCATCGCCCTCATCACCGAGTGGCTGGATCGCGAAGGCTGCGTGGAGAAGCGCGACGCCGGCGCCGACCTCGGCGGCACCATGCGCCTGGGCGGCCAGACCTGCACGCTGGCGGCCGATTCCCTGGCGCGAATGGTGTATGGCGCCGATACCGTCGTCGAGCGTCATCGCCATCGCTACGAGGTGAACAACGTCTACCTCAACCGGCTGCAGCAGGCCGGCCTCAAGGTCAGCGGCAAGTCGGAGGACGGCCGCCTGTGCGAGATGGTGGAGTTGCCCGGGCACCCGTGGTTCATCGGCTGCCAGTTCCACCCCGAATTCACCTCCACGCCGCGCAGCGGCCACCCGCTGTTCACCGCCTTCGTGCGCGCCGCCCTGGCGCACCAGGAAAGCGGCAAGGGTACGCCGGTGACGCCGATCCGTCAGGCGGCGTCGTGAAGCTCTGCGGTTTCAATGCCGGCCTCGATTTCCCGCTGTTCCTGATTGCCGGCCCCTGCGTCATCGAGTCGCGCGAACTGGCCGTCGAGGTCGCCGGGCGGCTGAAGGAGCTCTGCGCCGGGCTGGGCATCCCCTTCATCTTCAAGTCGTCGTATGACAAGGCCAACCGCAGCTCGGGCACGTCCTACCGGGGGTTGGGCATGGAGAAGGGCCTGGAGATCCTCGCCGACGTGAAGAAGACCATCGGCGTGCCGGTGCTGACCGACGTGCATGACGTTTCAGAGATCGATGCGGTCGCCGCCGTGGTCGACGTGCTGCAGACGCCGGCCTTCCTCTGCCGCCAGACCGATTTCATCCAGGCCGTCGCCGCCTCGGGTAAGCCGGCCAACATCAAGAAGGGCCAGTTCCTGGCGCCGCACGACATGCAGCACGTCGTCGCCAAGGCCAAGGAAGCCAGCAATGGCGCCGACACCATCATGGTCTGCGAGCGCGGCGCTTCCTTCGGCTACAACAACCTCGTCTCAGACATGCGCAGCCTCGCCATCCTGCGCGAGACCGGCTGTCCGGTGGTCTACGACGCCACCCATTCGGTGCAGCTGCCGGGCGGGCAGGGCGCCTCCTCCGGCGGCCAGCGCGAGTTCGTGCCGGTGCTGGCGCGCGCGGCAGTGGCCGTCGGCATCGCCGGCCTGTTCATGGAAACCCATCCGAACCCGGAGAAGGCCCTCTCCGACGGGCCGAATTCCTGGCCGCTAGGGAAGATGAAGGACCTGCTCGCCACGCTGCGCGACATCGATGCGCTGGTGAAGCAGCGTGGGTTCATGGAGGCGGAAGCATGACCAGGGCTTATGTGATCGCACAGGCCACGGTGAGCAACCCGGAGCAGTACGAGGGCTACAAGGCGCTGGCCGGCGCCGCAGTGGCGAAATACGGCGGCAAGTACATCGTGCGCGGCGGCGCCACGCACCTGCTCGAGGGCGACTGGGCGCCGCCGCGCCTGGTGATCCTCGAGTTCGCATCCATCGAGCAGGCGCGGCGCTTCTACGATTCGCCGGAGTACCAGGCGGCGCGCCAGCAACGCCAGGGCGCGGCGCAGATGAACATGCTGGTGGTCGAAGGGCTGTAACCGATTTTGAAAGGGAGCAAGAACAATGAGCGCAATCGTTGATGTCGTCGCCCGCGAGATTCTCGACTCGCGCGGCAATCCCACCGTCGAGGCCGATGTCCTGCTCGAATCGGGCATCATGGGCCGCGCCGCCGTGCCCTCGGGCGCCTCCACCGGCTCGCGCGAGGCCATCGAGCTGCGCGACGGCGATGCCGGCCGCTATCTCGGCAAGGGTGTGCTGCAGGCCGTCGAGAACGTGAACACCGAGATCTCGGAAGCCATCATCGGCCTCGATGCCGAGGAACAGTCCTTCATCGACAAGACCCTGATCGAGCTCGACGGCAGCGACAACAAGTCGCGCCTCGGCGCCAACGCCACGCTGGCCGTCTCGATGGCCGTCGCCAAGGCGGCGGCGGAGGAGGCCGGCCTGCCGCTCTACCGCTACTTCGGCGGCATGGGCCCGATGCAGATGCCGGTGCCGATGATGAACGTCATCAACGGCGGCGCGCACGCCAACAACAGCCTGGACATCCAGGAATGCATGATCATGCCGGTCGGCGCGCAGAGCTTCCGCGAGGCGCTGCGTTGCGGCGCGGAGGTCTTCCACGCCCTGAAGAAGCTGATCGACAAGCGCGGCTTCCCGACCTCGGTCGGCGACGAGGGCGGCTTCGCCCCCAACGTTTCCGGCACCGAGGAGGCGCTCAACCTGATCCTCGAGGCCGTCTCCAACGCCGGCTACGAGCCGGGGCAGGACGTGCTGCTGGCGCTCGACTGCGCCGCCTCGGAGTTCTACAAGGACGGCAAGTACGAGCTCGCCGGCGAGAAACTGACGCTCAGCGCCGGCCAGTTCGTGGATTACCTGGCGACGCTCGCCGACAAGTTCCCCATCGTCAGCATCGAGGACGGCATGGCGGAGAGCGACTGGGAAGGCTGGAAGCTGCTCACCGACCGCCTGGGCAGGAAGATCCAGATCGTCGGCGACGACCTTTTCGTCACCAACACCAAGATCCTGAGGGAGGGCATCGCCCAGGGCATCGCCAACTCGATCCTCATCAAGATCAACCAGATCGGCACGCTCACCGAGACCTTCGCCGCCGTGGAACTGGCCAAGCGCTCCGGCTACACCTCGGTCATTTCGCATCGCTCGGGCGAGACGGAGGACTCGACCATCGCCGACATCGCCGTCGGCCTCAATGCCTTGCAGATCAAGACCGGCTCGCTATCCCGCTCCGACCGCATCGCCAAGTACAACCAGCTCCTGCGCATCGAGGAAGACCTCGGCGACACGGCGAGCTACCCTGGCCGCGGCGCCTTTTACAACCTGCGGAAGTAAATATCACTTCGATGCGCTGGCCCACGCTGGTGCTGGTCGCCCTGATCGTCCTGCTGCAGTATCCGCTGTGGTTCGGCAAGGGCGGCTGGCTGCAGGTGTGGAAGGTCGACCAGCAGCTCGCCGCACAGCGCGAGGCCAACCAGAAGCTGGAAATCCGCAACGCCGGTCTTGACGCCGAGGTGCGCGACCTGAAGAGTGGCTATGAGGCCATCGAGGAGCGCGCCCGCTACGAGCTGGGCTACATCAAGCCGGACGAGGTCTTCGTCCAGGTGCCGCAGAAGAATCCCTGAAAGTCCAGGTGCAGGTTCACGATGCGGGCGCATCCTGCTCCGGCAGGCGCTGCAACTCCCGTCTGTAGCGGCGGGCGCGCTCGGTGTATTGCACGCAGCCAAAACGGATCATGGCCGCCTCCTGGTCGCTGAGCGGGCGCACGACCTTGCCGGGCGAGCCCATCACCAGCGAGCGGTCGGGGATGACCTTGCCTTCCGGGATCAGGGCGCCGGCGCCGATGAGGCATTCCTTTCCGATCACGGCGTGGTTGAGGATGATGGCCTGGATGCCGATCAGCGAGCCTTCGCCGATCGTGCAGCCGTGCAGCATGGCCTGGTGGCCGACCAGCACGCTCGGGCCGAGCGTCAGTTTGATGCCGGCGTCGGTATGCAGCACGGCGCCGTCCTGCACGTTGCTGCCGGCGCCGATCGTGATGAGGTCGTTGTCGCCGCGGATGACCGTGTGGAACCAGACGCTGGCGCCGTCCTCGATCACCACCGAGCCGATCACCGCGGCGTTCTCCGCCACCCAGCAGTCGCCGCGCAATTCGGGCCGGCGCTCGCCCAGTGCGTAGAGGGCCATGTCAGAGCGTCTCCCCAAGACTGATATCGACCATCAGGTCGTCCGAGAGTTTTTCGAGTTCGGCCTTCAGGGCGCGGGTGTCGATGTCCGCCGCCGCCGCGAGGTCGGCTTCGCAGTGAAAGAGCGTTTCCGCCGACATCGGCGCGCTGGCGGTGTGCGTCTCCAGCTTCTCGACGTTGACCGAATGCTTCGCCAGCACCTGCGAGACCTCGCGCACGATGCCGATGCGGTCGTGGCCGACGAGCGCGAGCTTCAGGCGCCGTCCTGCGGGGACTGACTTTTCTGCCGAGGATTCAGCCGTCACCTTGAGGGCGGCCAGCTTGCCGAGCGCCGCCTTGAGCGCCTCCGCCTGCGCGGCAGGCACCGCCACCTTGACGATGCCGGCGAACTTGCCGGCGAGGTGCGACATCGACGACTCCAGCCAGTTGCCCTGGTGGGCGGCGATGGCGGCCGACAGCTCGCCGACCAGGCCGGGGCGGTCGTCGCCGATGACGGTGAGGACGAGGAAGGTGTCAGCGGACATTTTCGTATTCCTCAATGGCAGGGCAGGCGCAGAACAGGTTGCGGTCACCGTAGACGTCGTCGATGCGATTCACCGAGGGCCAGAACTTGTTCTCCGCCACCCAGGGCAGCGGGAAAGCGGCTTCGTGGCGCGTGTACGGACGATGCCATTCGGCGTCGGCGAGGTCGGCTTGGGTGTGCGGCGCGCGCTTGAGCGGGTTGTCGTCCGCCGGCCAGACGCCGGTTTCCACCTTGCGAATCTCCTCGCGGATGGAGACGAGGGCGGCGACGAAGCGGTCGAGTTCGCCCTTCGACTCCGATTCGGTCGGCTCGACCATGATGGTGCCGGCCACCGGGAAACTCACCGTCGGCGCATGGAAGCCGTAGTCCATCAGGCGCTTGGCGATGTCGATCTCGGCGATGCCGGTCGCCGCCTTGATGGCGCGGATGTCGAGGATGCACTCGTGGGCGACGCGGCCGTTCCTGCCCGCGTACAGCACCGGGTAATGGTCCTTCAGGCGCGCGGCTACGTAGTTGGCGTTGAGGATGGCGACCTCGGTGGCGCGCTTGAGACCGGTGCCGCCGAGCATGGCGATGTACATCCAGGAAATCGGCAGGATCGAGGCCGAGCCGAAGGGCGCGGCGCTCACCGAGCCCTGCGCGCCGACGCGGTCGATTGCCAACAAATGGCCTGGAGCAAAGGGGGCGAGATGGGACTTCAGTCCGATCGGACCCATGCCCGGCCCGCCGCCGCCGTGCGGGATGGCGAAGGTCTTGTGCAGGTTCATGTGGCTGACGTCGGCGCCGATCGCGGCCGGCGAAGTCAGGCCGACCTGGGCGTTGAGGTTGGCGCCGTCCATGTACACCTGGCCGCCGTGCCGATGCACGATCGCGCAGATCTCCTTCACCGCCTCCTCGAAGACGCCGTGGGTGGACGGGTAGGTGATCATCAGGCAGGAGAGGGCGGCGGC
>CAJPFL010000034.1 GCA_905339315.1 Rhodocyclaceae bacterium | reverse complement strand
TCCGGCCGCTGCGGCAGCAGGATGGCGACGCGGTCGCGGCGCATGACGCCGAGGGCGTGCAGCACGTTGGAGAGGCGGTTGGCCGCCGTCTGGATGTCCCAGAAGGTCCACGCCGATGTGGCGCCCGCCTCGTCCTCGTAGTAGAGGGCGAAGCGCGAACGCTCCTCCGCCCAGCGCCCGCAGCACTCGCGCGCCATGTTGTAGCGCGCCGGCACGTTCCAGCGAAAGCTGCCGTAAAGATCGGCGTAGGTTTTCGCGGCGCTGTTCAGCTCCATCTCATTCCCCGAGTCGGCGGTCGAGCAATTCTATCCAGTGCGCGACCGGGGTGGCGGTGCCGCCCTGCAGATGGGCGATGCAGCCGATGTTGGCGCTGGCGATGGCCGACGGCGCGCCGGCCGAAAGGCACGCCAGCTTGTTGTCGCGCAGCCTGAGCGAGATGTCCGGCTGCAGCACGGAATAGGTGCCGGCCGAGCCGCAGCAGAGGTGGCCGTCGGCCACCGGCGTCAGCTCGAAGCCGGCCGCCTGCAGGATCTCCTCCACTGCGCCGCGAACGCGCAGGCCGTGCTGCAGCGAACAGGGGGAATGGAAGGCGATTTTCCGCCGTCCCGCAGCGGCTGACTTTTGCAGCAGGGCCGACAGGGGGTCCTTTTCCGCCGCGATCACCTCGCCGATGTCGCGGCTGAGCAGGGTCACGCGCGCCGCCTTTGCCGCATACGCCGGATCGCCTTCGAGCAGATGGGCGTATTCGCGCACATGGGCGCCGCAGCCGGAGGCGGTGATGATGACGGTCTCCGCGCCCTGCTCGATGTGCGGCCACCAGGCGTCGATGTTGCGCCGCGCATCTGCGCGCGCACCCTCGTGATCGTCGAGATGCATGCGCACGGCGCCGCAGCAGCCGGCCCCGTCCGCCTCGAGCGTCGCGATGCCGAGGCGGTCGAGCACGCGCGCCGTGGCGGCGTTGATGTTCGGCGACATGCCCGGCTGCACGCAGCCGGCGAGCATCAGCATGCGGCGCGGATGATCGCGCCGTGTCGCCGGGACTGACTTTTGCGCTGGCAGCACCTTCGCCTTGAGGGAAGCCGGCAGCAGCGGGCGGAAGAATTGCCCGAGCTTGTAGGCCGGCCCGAACAGCCAGCCGCGCGACAGGAACTCGCGCAGGGCGAAGCGCAGGAAGCGCTGGCCGGCCGGACGCGTGACGCGCGAGGACACCACCTCCCGGCCGATGTCGACCAAGCGGTGGTACTCGACGCCCGACGGACAGGTCGTTTCGCAGGCGCGGCAGGTCAGGCAGCGATCGAGGTGCAGTTGCGTCCTGGCCGTCGGCGCGGCGCCTTCCAGCACCTGCTTCATCAGGTAGATGCGGCCGCGCGGGCCGTCCAGCTCGTCGCCGAGCAGCTGGTAGGTCGGGCAGGTGGCGGTGCAGAAGCCGCAGTGCACGCACTTGCGCAGGATCGCCTCGGCCTCGCGGCCGGCCGGCGTGTTGCGGATGAAATCGGCGAGGCTGGTCTGCATCTCAGAAGCCGGAATACAGCCGGCCGGGATTGAATAACCCTTGCGGATCGAAAGTGCGCTTCAGCTTCCTGTGGATCTGCAGCAGTGGCTCGGGCAGCGGTTGAAACACGCCCATCGACTTGTCGCCGCCGCGGAACAGCGTGGCGTGGCCGCCGGCCCGGGCCGCCGCCTCGCGCAGCATCGCCGCGGCGGGCGCATCGGATTTGAGCCAGCGCTGCGCGCCGCCCCACTCGATCAGCGGACTGCCGGGCAGGTCGAGCGGCGCGGCTTTCGAGGGCAGCGACAGGCGCCAGAGCGCGGTCTCGCCGGAGAAGAAATCCATCTGCTGCTCGCGCAGCGCACGCCAGAAGCCCTCCGCCCCGGCGACGGCCTCGCCGCCGATCCTCTCGCGCGCTGCCGCCACCGCCGCACGCGCGCCGGACAGGCGTACCGACAGCAATCCATCATTCCAGCAGGTGGCCGACAGCGGCAGCGGCTGGCCGCCCCAGCGGTTCATGGCCTCGATGGCCTTGTCCTGCGGCAGCTCCAGCCTCAGCGTCGCTTCGGCGTGCGGCTTCGGCAGCACCTTCAGCGACACCTCCAGCAGCAGGCCGAGCGTGCCCATGGCGCCCGTCACCAGGCGCGAAACGTCGTAGCCGGCGACATTCTTCATCACCTGGCCGCCGAAGTTGAGGATCTCGCCGGAGCCGGAGAGCAGTTTCACGCCGAGGACGTAATCGCGCGCGGCGCCGGCGGTGGCGCGGCGCGGGCCGGAAAGGCCGGCAGCGACGCAGCCGCCGACGGTGGCATCGCCAAAATGCGGCGGCTGAGATTTACGCTCGCCTCCGCCAAAATGCGGCGGCTCGAAGGCGAGCATCTGGCCCTGCTCCGCCAGCGCCGCCTCCAGTTCCGCCAGTCGCGTGCCGGCGCGAACGGTGACGACCAGCTCGGTCGGCTCGTAGGCGACGATGCCGGCATGGCCCGCCGTCTCGAGCAGTTCGCCCTCGGGCGGATTGCCGTAGAAATCCTTCGTGCCGCCGCCGCGGATGCGCAGCGGCTGCTTGTCCACCGCCGCCGCGAGCACGCGCTCGCGCAGCTGTTCGCTCAGGTCGTTCATCTTGGGAAAAGTGTTTCACCACGGCGCACACGGCGACACGGCGCATTCAAATGCCTGCCTTTCGCCGTGTCGCCGTGCCCGCCGTGGTTCAAAAGGAGTTTGATCTTCACTTGGCCGCCCCCGTCAGCCGATACTCCGAGCAGCGCCGCGGCGTCGGCACGGCCTTGCCCGGGTTGAGCAGGCCGCGCTCGTCGAAGGCCGCCTTGACGCCATGGAAGGCGGCCAGTTCCTCCTTCGAGAACTGCGCGCACATCTGGCCAACCTTCTCGATGCCGACGCCGTGCTCGCCCGTGATGGTGCCGCCGACCTGGACCGACAGTTCGAGGATTTTTCCGCCGTAAGCGGTGGCGCGTTCTACCTCGCCCTCCTTGTTGGCGTCGAACATGATGAGGGGATGAAGATTGCCGTCGCCGGCATGGAAGACGTTGGCGCAGCGGAGCTGGTATTCCTCGGCCAGCTCGGCGATGCGCGTCAGCACCTGCGCCAGGTGCTTGCGCGGGATGGTGCCGTCCATGCAGAGATAGTCCGGCGTGATGCGGCCCACCGCCGGGAACGCCGCCTTGCGCCCGGCCCAGAATTTCAGCCGCTCGGCCTCGTCGCGCGAGACGCGGATGTCGGTGGCGCCGCTCTGCTCCAGCACGGCGCACATGGCGGCGATCTCCTCGGCCACCTCCTCGGGCGTGCCGTCGGATTCGGCGAGGAGGATCGCCTCGGCGGAAAGGTCATAGCCGGCATGCACGTAGTCCTCGACGGCGCGCGTCGCCGGCTTGTCCATCATCTCCAGCCCGGCCGGGATGATGCCGGCGGCGATGATGTCGGCCACCGCATTGCCGGCCTTGACGACGTCGTCGAAGGAGGCCATCACGACCTGGGCCAGCAGCGGCTTCGGTGTCAGCCTGACGGTGGCCTCCAGCACGATGCCGAGCATGCCCTCGGAGCCGATCATCAGCGCCAGCAGGTCATAGCCGGGCGAGTCGAGGGCCTCGGTGCCGACCTCCACCACCGTGCCGTCGATCAGCGCCACGCGCAGGCGCAGCACGTTGTGCACGGTGAGGCCGTACTTCAGGCAGTGCACGCCGCCGGAGTTCTCGGCGACGTTGCCGCCGATGGTGCAGGCGATCTGGCTGGAAGGGTCGGGCGCGTAGTAGAGGCCATAGGGGGCGACGGCTTCGGAGATGGCGAGGTTGCGCACGCCCGGCTGGACGCGCGCGGTGCGCGACTGCGGATCGATGTCGAGGATGCGCATGAACTTCGCCAGCGACAGCACGACGCCGTGCGCGACCGGCGTGGCGCCGCCGGAAAGCCCGGTGCCGGCGCCGCGCGCCACCAGCGGCACACGCAGTTCGTGACAGAGCTTCAGCACGGCGACGACCTGCGCCTCGGTGGTCGGCAGCGCCACCAGCAGCGGCAGCTGGCGGTAGGCGGTGAGGCCGTCGCACTCGTAGGGAAGCAGGTCCTCCTGCTCGACCAGCAGGGCGTCAGCCGCCAGAATGCGGCGCAGTCCCCCGATCAACCGCGCGATCTCGGCCTCGCTCAACTGCCGGTGTTCCTCGGATGCACCCATGGTTCCTCCTTTCCGCATGTTACTTGCGCAAGCTGCGCAAGGCCATGCGGGTTAACGCGAATTTCCTTCGATGTAAATGGCGCGGAAATCATTGACGTTGGTGCGCGTCGGCCCGCTGACGACGAGGTCGCCGAGTGCGGCGAAGAAGCCGTAGCCGTCGTTGTCGGCCAGCCGCCCCCGGGCGTCGATGCCGAGCGCCCGCGCCCGCGCCAGGGTGTCGTCCGCAAGCCAGGCCCCGGCATTGTCCTCGCTGCCGTCGATGCCATCGGTGTCGCAGGCTATCGCCTGGATGTGCGCCGCCCCGTCGAGAGCCACCGCCAGCGCCAGCAGGAATTCCGCGTTGCGCCCGCCGCGCCCCTGCCCCCTCACCGTCACCGTCGTCTCGCCGCCGGAGAGCAGCACGCAGGGTGGCTGCGCCGGCACGCCGTGCTGCACACAGGATTTCGCCATGCCGGCCATCGCCTTCGCCACCTCGCGCGCCTCGCCCTCGATGGCGTCGCCGAGGATCAGCGGCGCGACGCCGGCCGCGCGCGCCGCCTCGGCCGCTGCCGCGAGCGCGGCCTGCGCCGTGGCGATGACGCGCGTCTCGCTGCGCACCAGCCTCGGGTCGCCCGGCTTGGGCGTTTCCGGGGCGCCCGAGGCGAGCAGCCGCCGCACATGCGGCGGCACGTCGATGCGGTGGGTTTCCAGGACGGCCAGGGCCTCGGCGCAGGTGGTCGGGTCGGCCACCGTCGGGCCGGAGGCCACCACCGCCGGATCGTCGCCCGGCACGTCGGAAATCACCAGGGTCAGGACGCGCGCCGGATGGGCCGCCGCCGCCAGGCGCCCGCCCTTGATGGCGGAGAGGTGCTTGCGCACGCAGTTCATCTCGCCGATGCCGGCGCCGCTTTTCAGGAGCGCGCGGTTGATCTGCTGCTTGTCGGCCAGGGCGATGCCCTCGAAGGGCAGGGCCAGCAGGGCCGAGCCGCCGCCGGAGATCAGCACCAGCACGAGGTCGTCGGCAGTCAGTCCCCGCACGGCGGCGAGCATGCGCGCTGCCGCCTTGCGGCCGGCCTCGTCGGGCACCGGGTGCGCCGCCTCGACCACTTCGATGCGTTCGCATGGAACGCCGTGGCCGTAGCGCGTCACCACCAGGCCGGAGAGCTCGCCCGGCCAGTGGGTCTCCACGGCGCGGGCCATGGCGGCGGCGGCCTTGCCGGCGCCGATCACCAGGGTGCGCCCCGGCGGCGGCGGCGGCAGGTGCCGCGGCACGCACAGCGCCGGATCGGCGGCGCCCACCGCCGCGTCGAACAGGCGCCTCAGGAGGATTTCCGGCGTTGCGCTCATGGCTCGAAGCATAACCCGAGTTTCGCCCCCTGTCCGGCGTCGACGCGGCCGGCCGGCTCGGGCATGATTGCCCCATGCGCACCGCCCTGCTGGCCGACATCCACAGCAACCTCGAGGCCCTGCAGGCCTGCCTGGCCCACGCCCGCCGCGAGGGCGCCGGGCGGTTCGTCTTCCTCGGCGACCTCGTCGGTTACGGCGCCGATCCGGTCGCCTGCCTGGAGATCATTGCCGGCCTGGCGGAGCAGGGCGCGCCGGTGGTCCAAGGCAACCATGACGCGGCCTGCCTCGGCGGCATTCTGCCGGACATGAGCTACACGGCACGCGACGCCATCTACTGGACGCGCGACCAGCTCGGCGCGCGCGAGCGGGCGTTTCTCGCCGGGCTGCCGCTTGCAGTGGCCGAGGAGGACAGGCTGTACGTGCATGCCAGCGCGGAGCAGCCGGAAACCTGGCCCTACATCACCGGCACGCTCGACGCCGCGCGCGCCCTGGCTGCGACCTCGGCGCGCATCGTGCTCGTCGGCCATGTGCACGAACCGCTGCTGTATTTCACGACGCCCGGCGGCAACCCGCGCGCGTTCCGGCCCGTGCCGGGGGTGCCCCTGCCCCTCAGCGAGTTTCGCCGCTGGCTGGTGATCGTCGGCTCCGCCGGCCAGCCGCGCGACGGCAACCCGGCGGCCTGCTACGCCCTGCACGACCCGGCGGCCGGCACCCTCACCCACTTTCGCGTGCCTTATGATGCGCAGGCGGCGGCGAAAAAGATAATCGATGCTGGATTGCCGGAGCGACTGGCATGGCGACTGATCAGGGGAGAGTAGGCGAAGGCCCGCTTGCGGCCGGGACGGAGGTCGGCGGCTTTCGCATCCGCGGCCTGCTGCACGAGGGCGGCATGGCGCTGCTGTACGCCGTCGATGCCCCGGAAGGGGCCGCGCCGCCGCCCTTCCCGCTCCTGATGAAAATACCCAGGCTGGGCTTCGGCAGCCACCCCGGCTGCCTGGTCGGCTTCGAGGTGGAACAGATGATCCTCGGCCGGATCACGGGACCGCATGTGCCGCGCCTGGTCGCCAGCGGCAGCAGCGACGGCGCGCCGTGGCTCGTCATGGAGCGCATCGCCGGCGACAACCTGGCCGAGGCCGCCGCCCGCGCCCCCCTGCCGGTGGCGGAAGTCGTCGGGCTGACGGCCGCGGTCGCCGCCGCCGTGCACGACCTGCACCGCCAGAACGTCATCCACCTCGACCTCAAGCCGGGCAACGTGCTGTTGCGCGAAAACGGCACGGCCGTGCTGGTGGACTTCGGCCTGGCCCGCCATGCCGAGCTGCCCGACCTGGTCGAGGAGGCGTTCGCCCTGCCGGCCGGCACCGGCGCCGCCATTTCCCCGGAACAGCTGGCGGGCATCCGCAGCGATGCGCGCAGCGACATCTTCGCCATCGGCGTCATCGCCTACCAGCTGGCGACGGGGAAGCTGCCCTACGGCGCGCCGTCGACGCGCAGCGCCATGCGGCGGCGGCTGTACATCGACCCGCTGCCGCCCTGCTCCCTGGCGCCGGCGCTGCCCCCCTGGCTGCAGGAAGTCATCCTGCGCTGCCTGGAAATCCGCCCGGAGGCGCGCTACGCCACCGCCGCGCAACTCGCCCATGACCTGGCCCATCCGCAACAGGTTCCGCATTCGGAGCGGGCCGCTCGCCGGCATCGCGCCGGGCCGCTGGTCGTGGCCCGGCGCTGGCTGCAGGCACTGAGCGCACCCGCAGCGGTGGCCCCCACCCCCGCCCAGCATCTGTCGCGCGCACCGCACGTCATGGTGGCCATCGACCTCGACGATCGCCGCGAAGCCCAGGCCGAGGCGATGCGGGCGGCGCTGCGGCGCGCGCTGATCGCCGAGCCGGACCTGCGCGTGACGCTGTTCGCCGCGCTGCCGGAACAGCCCTTCGGCGAGGAATCCGCGCCCGAACTGGCGCACGGCCAGCAGACCGCCGCCCTGATCGCCTTGCGCCACTGGGCCGCGCCGCTGCGGCTGCCTGCCGACAAGCTGCGCACCCATGTTGCCTTCGGCAGCGATACGGCCGGCCTCCTGCTCGGCTATGCTGCGACGCATCACGCCGATCGCATCGTCGTCGGCGCGCGCGGTCATTCCGCCCTGCGCCGCTTCCTCGGCAGCGTCTCGTCCCGCGTCGTGGCCGAAGCGGGCTGCAGCGTCACCGTGGTGCGCCCGCCGCGAGACAACGAGTTGACTGCTGCAGACTGAATTAATTATTCCATAGAATTTTTACATCGCCGCATCGAAGCGATCAGGTTGTAGTTGCCGCCGTCAAGTTGTAGAAATACCCCCCAACAAGAAAAAAGTCGTCAACCAAGAGGAGGGGGACCAAATGGTTTACACGCACAAATCGCCGGCATTGCTGGTCATCGGCATCGTCATGCTGGCCTGGGGCTGGCTCAACCAGAGCGGCACCGCCGACGGCCTGCAGGCCTGGCTGCACCCCGGCGCCTACAAGGAACAGAAGCAGGCGGTCGAGAAACACCAGGCGGCGGAAAAGGCCGCCGCCGACAAGGCCGTTGCCGAAGGCAAGCCGGCGCCCGAAGCCAAGGCCCTGAAGCCGGGCAAGTTCGACGACGTCAAGCGGGGGCAGGCGAACTTCGCCACCATCTTCGGCGGCCTCTTTACCGCCATCGGCCTGCTGATCCTGCTCATGAAGCCGAAGGAAGGCCACCTCGACTACTACATCTCGATCTTCCCCGGCATGGCCTTCATCCTGTCGATCGCCTTCGTCGTGCGCTGGGGCCTCGACCCGATGTTCGCCAACTGGGGCAAGGCGGCCCTGCCGACACTGGGCTGGGATTTCGCCAAGATCCTCAACCTCAACTACGTCGTCCTCGGCATCGTCATCGGCATGGTCGTGGTGAACGTCTTCCGCATCCCCGGCTGGGCCGCCAACGGCGTGCGCACCGCGCGCTTCTTCCTGAAGACCGGCGTGGTGCTGCTCGGCACGCTCTACAGCGCGGCGGAGCTGGCGCAGCTCGGCGCCCTGTCGGTGGTGATGATCGGCATCTTCGTCCTCGGCTCGGTCTGGCTGGTGCTGCTGGCCGGCCCGCGCATGGGCGCATCCAACTCGATGACCGGCGTGCTCTCCTCCGGCGTCGGCGTCTGCGGCGTCTCGGCGGCGGTGGCGGCTTCCCCGGTGGTGAACGCCAAGGCGGTGGACATCGCCTTCACGCTGGGCACCATCCTGCTGTGGGGCGTGCTGTGCATGTTCATCTTCCCGACCATCGGCCACCTGCTCGGCATGGGCCCGGTGCAGTTCGGCGCCTGGGCCGGCACCGGCATCCTCAATTCGGCGCAGGTCGCCGGCGCGGCCCTGGCCTTCGATCCGCACGGCATCCAGACGCTGAAGGTGGCGGAGATCTTCAACATCACCCGCGTGCTGTTCCTGCCGATCATCGTCGTCTGGCTGGCCGCCTGGTACGTCAAGCGCGAAGCCGGCGCGCAGAAGGTCGACCTCAGCCAGGTGCTGATCGCCAAGTTCCCGGTCTTCGTCCTCGGCTTCCTCGGCCTGTTCATCCTGTCCACGCTGGGCGTCTTCGCGCCGGCCGGCCACTACCAGGGCAAGTACTTCTCCAGCGAGCAGGTCAAGGAGGACAAGCTGCTCAAGGAGAAGGACCTCGCCGCGCTGCAGGCGGCGCTGCCCAAGGTGACGGCTCCGGCAGACAACAAGGCGCTGCAGGACCTGATCGCCGCGCGCAAGGTGTCCACCCGCGACCAGGACGTCCTGCTGCGCGGCGTCGCCAAGATGGAAGGGCTGGACAAGGGCGCCAAGGACGCGCTCGGCAATGCCCACAAGGCCGCCTGGCACGACTCGAAGATCATCAAGGCCTACCGCGACTGGATCGCCTGGCTGTTCGCCTTCGGCCTCACCGGCCTCGGCATGCAGATCACCGTGGCGTCGATCAAGCAGGCCGGCGGCAAGCCGCTCATCATCGGCTCGGTGGTCGGCCTCATCAAGGCAGTCGGTTCGCTGATCGTGGTGCTGCTGTTCGTGCGCGAATTCATTTAAGGAGATCTGCCATGGCTGAACAAGAGAAGAAGTTCGAGCGCGGCACGCAGCTGTCGATTTTCGTCAGTGACCGCTTCGAGGACGTCGGCGCGCTGATCGCCGCCTGCCTCATCGCTTTCGGCGTGCTGCTGTACGTGGGCAAGTGAGTTCTGCAACTGACGCGGCGGCTGCCGAAATGGCAGCCGCCCGCTCCATGTCAACCGGCCTCGCGCCGCGCACCCTGCTCCTCGCCCACCACGGCACCTCCGGGGCGGAGCAGGCAGCGGCGCTGGCGCTGTCCCTGGCCGTGCCGGGGCACACCCGCATCGTGCACCTGTACGTCGTGCCGGATTTCTGGGAGGGCATGCAGGGCGACGACTGGCTCAACAACGCCTGGACGCGCGATGCCTTCGGCCGCCACGTCGAAGGCCAGCTCGAAGCCGACGCGCGCGAGCAGATAAGCAGCGTGGCCGAGCGCTGCGCTGGGCAGGGCATCGAATGCACGCCGCTGTTGCGCTACGGCAAGCCGGCCGAGTGCCTGCTCGCCGCGGCGCGCGAATGCGGCGCCGAGCTGGTGGTGATCGGCCCGCCGCGGCCGAAGGGCACGCTCGGCCTGCGCTCGCGCATGGACCTGGATCAGCTCGCGCGCGGCCTCGCCGTGCCGTTCATGGTGGCGACCGCTCGTTGATGGCGGAACCGGCCGCGACAGAGAACGCCGCCTGGGTCGACATCGAACTGCCGCTCGCGCCGCAACAGGCGCTCGACTACGCGCGCAACGTCGAGCGCCTCCTGCGCCTGAATCCCCACCTCGAAATCGCCCGCTTCGAACGCGCCGCAGACGGGCGCTTTCGCCTCGAAGGACTCAACGAAATGAACGGCCTCGCCGTCTCCTGCGGACTGACTTTGCGGGAGGAAGGCGCGGACGGCTTCCGCCTCGACTACGACGGCGGCCTCAAGCTCGCGACGCAAGTGACGGCGGCGGCGCACGCGGGCGGCGCGCTGCTGACGCTCCGCGAAAGCTACCGCCAGCCGCAGAGCGAGGCCGACCTCGCCCAGGTCGACCGCAGCCTGACGCCCTGGGGCATGTCCATCCGCCGGCACCTGCTCGGCCTGGCGCGCTGGCGCTGGCTGCCGGGCTACCGCTGGTGGCGCGAGCGGATCTGGCTCAACATGAAGCCGCGCGAGCGCCGCGTCTCCCGCCTGATCGTCTGGGCGACGCTGGTCGAGTTCGTGCTGTTCGTCGCCGCCATCTGGGCATTTCTTTACTGATCCCGTTCCTCCGGCGGCTTCAGCTTGCGGAAGGCGCGCCACAACAGCAGGTCGTAGGCGATCTTCATGCCGGCGCCGATGAACAGCGGCGCGGCGAGCGAGGCGGCCTGCATCAGCCAGCCGGCGAAGCCCGGCGCCACTGCCCAGCCGCCGAGGCGCACCAGGTGCGTCACGCCCGAGGCATAGGTGCGCTCTTCCGGCCGCACCACCGCCATGACATAGGACTGGCGCGTCGGCACGTCCATCTCCACCAGGCCCTCGCGCAGCAGGAACAATAGCGCCGCCACCCAGAAGTTCGGCGCGAAGGCCACCGAGGCGAGCAGGACGCTCGAGGGGATGTGGGTGAACACCATGGTGTTGACCAGGCCGATGCGCGCCGCCAGCCAGGCCGCGCCGAGGTGCGAGAAAGCATTGAGCACGCGCGCGGCGAAGAACAGGCCGCCGATCCACGCCGCCGGGACGGCGAAGCGCTCGAAGAAGAAATAGGACAGCAGCGCCGTGCCGAGGAAGCCGCCGGCGACGGAGTCGATGGCGAACAGGCCGGAGATCTTCCAGACGATCCTTTTGCTTTCCGGCGACACCGGTCGGCGCGGGCCTTCTGCGCCTGTCTCTGCCGCCGGCGAGAGTTTCAGCGCCAGCGGCGCGCCGGCGGCGAGCAGCAGCGCGTAGAGCAGGAACATCGCGCGATAGGCCTGCGTCTCGTCGACGCCCAGGGCCGCGAGCAGCGCCGGCGCCGCCGCCAGCAGCGCGCCCAGCGCATGGCCGATGTCGGTCAGCAGGTTGTAGCGGGCGAAGGCGCCGGTGCGGCCGGCATCATCGGTGGTCGCCGGCAGGATGGCCTGCTCCAGCACCAGCGCCGCGCCGCGGTCGCGGCCCATGCCGTTGAGCGTGCCGACGAAGGCCGCCGCCGCCATCGTCAGCGGGCCGGAGACCCACGCCGCGCCGAGGCCGCCGATCGCGCCGAGCAGCGACAGCACGAAGAGGCAGCGCCGCCGGCCGAGGCGGTCGCCCGCCCAGATCACGATCACCAGCGCCAGCGTCGCGCCGGCCAGCCCGGCCGAGAGCACGGCGCCGATGGCGGCGGCGGAGAATCCGAGCCGCGCCAAAGTCAGTCCCAGCAGCACGCCGGCCATGCCGGTGGCGAGCGCGCGCAGGAAGGCGGCGATGAAGATCAGTCTGCGGTCATTCATGTTTTGCTAGAATTCAGTTACGGGGAAATCGCGGATTCCCCATCAGACGGTGTCCCGTCCAAGTTCCGCTTATCGTATTTTGCGAGGTATCAGCGTGGACACCGTCAACACACCCCATACCCCTCCTCCACCCGTTTCGCTCGGCGAGGCGTTTCTCTACTGGCTGAAGCTCGGCTTCATCAGCTTCGGCGGCCCGGCCGGGCAGATCGCCATGATGCACCAGGAACTGGTCGAGCGACGGCGCTGGATCTCCGAGCGGCGCTTCCTGCACGCCCTCAACTACTGCATGCTGCTGCCCGGCCCGGAGGCGACGCAGCTGGCGGTCTACATCGGCTGGATGATGCACCGCACGCCCGGCGGCATCATCGCCGGCGTGCTGTTCGTGCTGCCCTCGCTGTTCCTCCTCATCCTGCTCACCTGGATCTACCTGGCCTTCGGCAACCTGCCGCTGGTGGCCGGCATTCTCTACGGCATCAAGCCGGCGGTGACCGCCATCGTGGTGTTCGCGGCGTATCGCATCGGCTCGCGCGCGCTGAAGAACGGCGTGCTGTGGGCGATGGCGGCGGCGGCCTTCGTCGCCATCTTCGCCTTCGACGTGCCCTTCCCCGCCATCGTGCTCGCCGCCGCGCTGATCGGCTACCTCGGCGGCCAGGTCGCACCGGAGAAGTTCAAGGCCGGCGGCGGCCACGGCGCCGCCGACAAGCATTTCGGCCCGGCCCTCATCGACGACGATACGCCGCCGCCCTCCTGGGTGCGCTTTTCCTGGGGCCGGCTGATCGGCTATAGCGCTATCGGCCTCGCGCTCTGGGCCGGCGCCATGGCGCTGCTGATGGCGCAGGGCGGCTGGACCGGCGTGCTGACGCAGATGGGCTGGTTCTTCACCAAGGCGGCGCTGCTCACCTTCGGCGGCGCCTATGCCGTGCTCCCTTACGTTTACCAGGGCGGCGTCGAGACCTACGGCTGGCTCACCGGCCCGCAGATGATCGACGGCCTGGCGCTGGGCGAGACGACGCCGGGGCCGCTGATCATGGTGGTGGCCTTCGTCGGCTTCGTCGGCGGCTGGACCAAGGAAATTTTCGGCACCGAGCCGCTGTTCCTCGCCGGCGCGGCGGGCGCGACGGTGGCAACCTTCTTCACCTTCCTGCCCTCGTTCCTGTTCATCCTCGTCGGCGGCCCGCTGGTGGAGGCGACCCACGGCGACATCAAGTTCACCGCGCCGCTGACCGGCATCACCGCCGCCGTGGTCGGCGTGGTCATCAACCTGGCGGTATTCTTCGCCTGGCATGTGCTGTGGCCGCAAGGCACGCAGGGCAGCCCGTTCGCCGGGACGTTCGAGTGGTTCTCCGCGCTGATCGGCATCGCTGCCGCCATCGCGCTGTTCCGCTACAAGATCGGCATCATGCCGGTGATCGGTGCCTGCGCACTGCTCGGCCTCGCCTACTCCTTCTTCATGTGAGGCCTCCATGAACGTTCTGATCCGCCTTGTTGTGCTGCTCCCGGCTGTGCTGCTCGCCTGGCCGAGCCAGGCCGGCATGCTGCCGGCACCCCGTCAGGTGTCCCCCCATGCCTGGGCCTGGATCGGCCCCTACGGCGGCCCGACCCGGGAGAACCGCGGCTTTCGCATGAATCTCGGCTTCGTCGTCGGAACGCAGGCCGTGGCCGTCATCGACAGCGGCTACTCGCCGCAGATGGCCAGGGAGATGCTGCGCCACATCCGCAAGCGGACGCCGCTGCCGGTGCGCCATGTGATCAACACCGATTCCCAGCCGCATCGCTTTCTCGGCAACGAGGTCTTCCG
>CAJPFL010000033.1 GCA_905339315.1 Rhodocyclaceae bacterium | reverse complement strand
GATGATCTTGTCGGCGACGAGGTAGGACTCCTTCGAGGGCGGCGGGCCGATGCAGACGGCCTCGTCCGCCAGCTCGACGTGGCGTGCGTCCTTGTCGGCCTCGGAATACACGGCGACGGTCTGGATGCCCATCCTGCGCGCGGTCCTGATGACGCGGCAGGCGATCTCGCCGCGGTTGGCAATCAGAATTTTCTTGAACATGTCTTATCTCCCCGGCTCAGAGCGGAATGTTGCCGTGCTTGCGCCACGGGTTTTCCAGTTTCTTTTCCTTCAGCATCGCCAGCGAGCGGCAGATGCGCTTCCGCGTCTCGTGCGGCATGATGACGTCGTCGATGAAGCCGCGGTGGCCGGCGACGAAGGGGTTGGCGAACTTCTCCTTGTATTCCCGCTCGCGCGCGGCGAGCTTCGCCGGGTCGCCCTTCTCCTCGCGGAAGATGATCTCCACCGCGCCCTTCGGCCCCATCACGGCGATCTCGGCGCTGGGCCAGGCGAAGTTCACGTCGCCGCGCAGGTGCTTCGACGACATCACGTCGTAGGCGCCGCCATAGGCCTTGCGCGTGATCACCGTCACCTTCGGCACGGTGCACTCGGCGTAGGCGTAGAGGAGTTTCGCGCCGTGCTTGATGATGCCGCCGTATTCCTGCGCCGTGCCGGGCATGAAGCCGGGCACGTCGACGAAGGTCACCACCGGGATGTTGAAGGCGTCGCAGAAGCGCACGAAGCGTGCGCCCTTGATCGAGCTCTTGATGTCGAGGCAGCCGGCCAGCACCAGCGGCTGGTTGGCGACGATGCCCACCGTCTGCCCGGCCATGCGGCCGAAGCCGATGACGATGTTTTTGGCGTAATCGGGCTGCAGCTCGAAGAAGTCGCCCTCGTCCACCGTCTTGACGATGAGCTCCTTGATGTCATAGGGCTTGTTCGGGTTGTCCGGCACCAGGGTGTCGAGCGACATCTCGATGCGCTCGGAGGGGTCCTCGGTCGGCACCACCGGCGGCTTGTCGCGGTTGTTGGAAGGCAGGAAGGAGACGAGGCGCCGCAGCATCATCAGCGCCTCGACGTCGTTCTCGAAGGCGAGGTCGGCGACGCCGGACTTGCTGCTGTGGGTGACGGCGCCGCCGAGCTCCTCGGCGGTGACCTCCTCGTGGGTCACGGTCTTCACCACTTCCGGGCCGGTGACGAACATGTAGGAGGAGTCCTTCACCATGAAGATGAAGTCGGTCATGGCCGGGCTGTACACCGCGCCGCCGGCGCAGGGGCCCATGATCATCGAGATCTGCGGCACCACGCCGGAGGCCAGCACGTTGCGCTGGAAGACGTCGGCGTAGCCGCCGAGGGAAGCGACGCCCTCCTGGATGCGCGCGCCGCCGGAATCGTTCAGCCCGATCACCGGCGCGCCGGCCTTCATGGCGTGGTCCATCACCTTGCAGATCTTCTCGGCGTGCGCTTCCGACAGCGCGCCGCCGAACACCGTGAAGTCCTGGCTGAAGACGAACACCAGGCGGCCGTTGATGGTGCCGTAGCCGGTCACCACGCCGTCGCCCGGCACCGTCTGCTTCTCCATGCCGAAGTCGGTGCAGCGGTGCTCCTTGAACATGTCCCATTCCTCGAAGGAGTCGGGATCGAACAGCAGCTCGATGCGCTCGCGCGCGGTGAGCTTGCCCTTGGCGTGCTGCGCGTTGATGCGCTTCTGGCCGCCGCCCAGGCGGGCCGCGGCGCGCTTTTCGTCGAGTTGCCTGATGATGTCGTGCATAGAGCCTCCGCTGAAAGCTAATCCTTATCGTGCAAATGGCCGAGCAGGCGATGTGCTGCCGCAGCCGGGGTCATGCTGCCCGCCGTCACGCAGCGACTGACTTTTTCCAGATCGTGCCTCACGCCTTCGTGGTGCCTGAAGCGGTTGCGCAGCTCGGCGTCGATCAGGGTCCACATCCAGTCGACGGCCTGGCGCCGGCGCTTCTGCGCCAGTTCGCCGCTCTCCTGCATGATCTTGCGATGGCGCTCGATCGCGTTCCAGAAAGCCTCGATGCCCTGTCCGGTCTGAGCGCTCAGCGTCAGCACCGGCGGCCGCCAGTGGGCCGAGGCGGAACGCAGCAGCCCGAGCGCATTCTCGAACTGGTGTTTGGCGAACTGCGCGGCCTTCGGGTCGAGGTCGGCCTTGTTGATGGCAACCAGGTCGGCCAGCTCGACGATGCCCTTCTTGATCGCCTGCAGGTCGTCGCCGGCGTTCGGCAGCTGCAGCAGGACGAAGGCGTCCACCATGCCGGCGACCGTCGTCTCGCTCTGGCCGACGCCGACCGTCTCGACGATGACGACGTCGAAGCCGGCGGCCTCGCACACCAGCATCGCCTCGCGCGTCTTTTCCGCCACGCCGCCGAGCGAGCCGCCGGAGGGGCTCGGGCGAATGAAGGCCTCCGGCCGCGTCGACAGTTTCTCCATGCGCGTCTTGTCGCCGAGGATGGAGCCGCCGGAAAGCGTGCTGGAAGGATCGACCGCCAGCACGGCGACGCGGTGTCCCTGGCCGATGAGAAGCAGGCCAAGCGCTTCGATGAAAGTGGACTTGCCCGCACCCGGCGCGCCGGAGATGCCGACGCGGATGGCGTTGCCGGTGTGTGGCAGCAGCGCCGCCAGCACCTGCTCCGCCCGCGCCCGGTGGTCGCGCCGCGTCGACTCGACGAGGGTGATGGCCTTCGCCAGCGCGCGCGGCCGGCGCGCCAGCACGCCCCCGACCAGCTGCTGGTCGGGGGCGGCAAGCAGTTCCTGGTCGGTGGCGGAGACGTTCATGTCAGGCGGTGGCGTGCGCCTTGCGGATCGCCGCCAGCACCTGCTTCGCGCAGGCCGGGATCGGCGTGCCGGGGCCGAAGATGCCCGCGGCGCCGGCCTGCTGCAGGAATTCGTAATCCTGCGCCGGGATGACGCCGCCGACGAAGACGATGATGTCCCCGGCGCCCTGGTCCTTCAGCGCCTTCACCAGCGCCGGCACCAGCGTCTTGTGGCCGGCGGCGAGCGTGGAGACGCCGATGGCGTGGCAGTCGTTCTCGATGGCCTGGCGCGCGGCCTCTTCCGGCGTCTGGAAGAGCGGGCCGATGTCGATGTCGAAGCCGAGGTCGGCGAGCGCCGTGGCGACGACTTTCGCGCCGCGGTCGTGGCCGTCCTGGCCGAGCTTGGCGACCATTACGCGCGGGCGACGTCCCTCGGCGGCGGCGAAGGCCTCGATGTCCTGCTTGATCTCCTGCCATTCCCAGTCGTGCTCGAAAGCGGCGCCGTACACGCCGGAGATGGACTGGTTGGTGGCGCGGAAGCGCCCCCATTCCTTTTCCAGCGCATCCGATATCTCGCCGACGGTGGCGCGCAGGCGCACCGCCTTGACGGCGAGGTCGAGGACGTTGCCTTTCCCGGTCTTCGCGGCGTCGGTGAGGGCGTCGAGCGCCTGCTGCACGGCGGCGCCGTCGCGCGTCGCGCGGATCTGCTTCAGGCGGGCGATCTGCGCATCGCGCACGGCGGAGTTGTCGATCTCGCGGATGTCGACCGGGTCTTCCTTGTCGAGGCGGTACTTGTTCACGCCGACGATGACGTCCTTGCCGGCGTCGATGCGCGCCTGCTTCTCGGCGGCGCAGGATTCGATCTTCAGCTTGGCCCAGCCGGACTCGACGGCTTTCGTCATGCCGCCCATCGCCTCGACTTCCTCGATGATCGCCCAGGCCTGGTCGGCCATGTCCTGCGTCAGCTTCTCCATCATGTAGCTGCCGGCCCAGGGGTCGACGACGCTGGTGATGTGCGTCTCCTCCTGGATGATGAGCTGGGTGTTGCGGGCGATGCGCGCCGAGAAGTCGGTCGGCAGGGCGATGGCCTCGTCGAGCGAGTTGGTGTGCAGGGACTGCGTGCCGCCGAACACCGCCGCCATCGCCTCGATGGCGGTGCGCACGACATTGTTGTAGGGGTCCTGTTCGGTGAGCGACCAGCCTGAGGTCTGGCAGTGGGTGCGCAGCATCATCGACTTGGCGCTCTTCGGCTTGAACTCCTTCATGATGCGCCACCAGAGCAGTCTAGCGGCGCGCAGCTTGGCGACCTCGAGGTAGAAGTTCATGCCGATCGCGAAGAAGAACGACAGCCGCCCGGCGAAGGCATCCACGTCCATGCCCTTGGCGATCGCCGTCTTCACGTACTCCTTGCCGTCGGCCAGCGTGAAGGCGAGTTCCAGCGCCTGCGTCGCGCCGGCCTCCTGCATGTGGTAGCCGGAGATCGAGATCGAGTTGAACTTCGGCATGTGCGTCGCCGTGTACTCGATGATGTCGGCGATGATGCGCATCGACGGCGCCGGCGGATAGATGTAGGTGTTGCGGACCATGAACTCCTTGAGGATGTCGTTCTGGATGGTGCCGGAGAGCTTCTCCTGCGCCACGCCCTGCTCCTCGGCGGCGACGATGTAGCCGGCCAGCACCGGCAGCACGGCGCCGTTCATG
>CAJPFL010000032.1 GCA_905339315.1 Rhodocyclaceae bacterium | reverse complement strand
ACTTCAACTTCTTCCTCACGCCGATCCGCGACGACGCCGGCCAGGTGATCTATCTGGTGCCGGAGGGCCATGACATCACTGCGCTGAAGCGCACCGAACACAACCTGCATGCCGCCGAGCAGCGCTTCCGCGCCATCAGCGAAGGCTCCATGCTGGGCGTATTCGTAACCGATCCCGCCGGCAAGACGATCTACTATTCGCGGCGCGCGTTCGAGATCACCGGCGTTTCCGAGGCCGAGTTGGCCGGCGGGCGCATTGCGGAGCGGCTGCATCCGCAAGACCTTGGCCAGCACAGGACGCAATGGCGCGCCGCCATCGCCGAGCGCAGGCCGTTTGCGGGCGAGCGACGCCATTTCCGCCGGGATGGCAGCATTTCCTGGGCCCGGCTGCACGTCGCCCCGATCATGGAAGGGCAGGAGCTGATGGGCTTCGTCGGCACCATCGAGGACATCACCGCCCGCAAGCAGACGGAACAGGCCCTGAGGGATAGCGAGGAGCGATTCTCCAGCTTCTTTGCGCTGTCGCCCGAACCGTTTGCCGTTGCCCGATTCCCCGGCGGGGAGTACATGCAGGTCAATGAAGCCTGGGAGCGCACGTTCGGTTTCCGCGAGGCAGAGGTCATCGGCCGCACCGGCCTGGAAATCGGCTTGTGGGAAAAACCGGAGGACCGGGAAAAGCTGTACGGGGACATTGTCCGGCGCAACGAGGCGCGCAGCGGCGAGATCCGGTTGCGGCGCAAGAACGGCGATTTCATCGTCGTGCAGATCTCGGCGCGGGTCGTGACCCTCGGGCAAAACAAATACATCCTCTGGGGGACGCACGACGTCACCGAGCGCCGGCGCATGCAGGAGGCGCTGCGGGCGAGCGAGGAGCGCCTGGCAAGGGTGTTCTATCTGCTGCCGGACCTGGTGACGGTCAGCAGCCTGGACGAGGGCCGCTTCGTGGACATGAATCACCAGTGGGAACGCATGATGGGCTTTACGCGGGATGAGGCGCTGGGAAAGCCCACGGCGGAGCTCGGCATCTGGGTCCATCCGGAGCAGCGCCAGCGCCTCGTCGAGGACGTCATGCGCGAGGGCATCGTGCGCAACCGGGAGATCACCGTCCGCCGCAAGGACGGCACGCAGCTGGTGTGCGAGAGTTCCGGCAGCACCTTCGACTGGCAGGGCCAGCGGCTGCTGCTGCTGGTGACGCGCGACGTGACCGAGCAGAAGGCGCTGGAGCAAGGACGGACGGAAGCCGAGGCGAAACTGCGGGAGAGCGAGGAGAAATTCTCGCGGTTCTTCGAACTCGGGCCGGAGCCGATGGTCGTGGCGCGATACGAAGACGCAGTCTGCATCGACGTCAACCAGGCCTGGCTGGACAAGTTCGGCTTCAGCCGCGAGGAGGTCATCGGGCACACGCCGCAGGAACTGGATTTCTGGCTGGATACCGAAGAGCGCCGCAAGGCGATCGAGGTCCTTGGCAGAACCGGCGAAATCGACGGCCAGGAAACCTGGTTCAAGGCCAAGGACGGCAGGCGCATCCTGGCCGAGAACCTGGCGAAGGTCTTCGAGCTGTCCGGCGCGCGCTTTGTGCTGTGGAATGTCCACGACATCACCGAACAGCGAAACGCGGAAATCCAGCTGCGGGTATCCGAGGAAAAATTCTCCAAGGCCTTCCACAGCAATCCTGACTACATGACGATCAGCCGGCTGTCGGACGGCACGCTGCTCGACTGCAACGACGCCTTCGAGCGATTCACCGGCTATGCCCGCAACGAGGCGATCAACCGCTCCGCGCTCGATCTGGGGATTTGGCCGTATCCGGAGGAGCGCGCCCGGTTCACCGCCCTCCTGCGCGAGCAGGGCTGGCTGCGGGATTTCGAGTGCACGCTGCATGGCCGCGGCGGGCGCGAAATGGCATGCCTGCTGACGGCGTCCACCATCGAGATGAGGGGGGAGCAATGCATCATCGCCGTCGCGCGCGATGTCAGCGAGCAACGTCGGATCGAGCGCGAATTGCGCGCCAGCGAGGAGAAGTTTTCCGCCATTTTCCATCATTCGCCGGTGGCGCTTGGCGTGACGTCGATTCCGGAGGGGCAGTATCTCGACGTCAATGAGGCGTGGGAAAGGCAGTTTCGCTATTCGCGCGAACGGATGCTGGGCAAGACCAGCCTGGACATCGGCCTCTGGCTGGATGCCGCAGAACGACAGCGGCTGTTTGACGATCTCGGTGCCCATTCCCAGGTGCGCGGCCGCGAAGTGCACTTCCGCCGCGGCGACGGGGCGGAAATCCTGTGTGAATTGTCGGGACAGGTTTTCGAGCTCGACGGCAGAAAGGTGCTGCTGTGGGGGGCGCATGACGTCACCGAACATCGCCATGTCCAGCGCCAGATCGAGGAACTCAACCAGCAGCTGGAGGCCCGCGTCCTTGAAAGGACTGCCAGGCTGGAGAAAACCAACGCCGAGCTCGAGGGGGCCCTCGAGTCCCTCAGGCAGGCCCAGCATGAGCTGGTGCGCACCGAGAAGCTGGCGGCGCTCGGGTCCCTCGTCGCAGGAGTGGCCCACGAGCTCAACACCCCAATCGGCAACAGCGTGACCGTCGCCAGCACGCTTCACGACATGACGGCAGACTTCTCCCGCGTGCTCGAGGCCGGCAAGCTGAGGCGGTCCGTCCTCGACGGTTATGTGGATAACGCGCGCACGGCGGCCGACTTGCTCTTGAGCAGCCTGTCGCAGGCGAATGAACTCGTCAGCAGCTTCAAGCAGGTTGCCGTCGATCAGGCCAGCTCGCAGAGGCGGCGCTTCGACCTGAAACTGGTGATCGAGGAGGTGACGGCGACGCTGACGCCCATCATCAAGAAAACCCCCTTCCGGCTTCACCTGGAATTGGCCGGCAAGGTCGCCATGGACAGTTATCCGGGCCCGGTCGGCCAGGTCGTAACGAACCTCGTCATGAATTCCCTGACCCACGCCTTCGAAGGGCGCGAGACGGGCAACATGACCCTGGCGGCGCGCAAGCGCGGCCAGCGGCAGGTGGAAATCGTCTATGCTGATGATGGTGTGGGCATATCCGGTTCAGACATGCAGCGGATTTTCGATCCCTTTTTCACCACCAAGCTGGGGCGCGGCGGCAGCGGGCTGGGGCTGCACATCGTCTATAACCTGGTGACCCGCGTGCTCGGCGGCCGGATCAAGGCTTCGAGCGAGTTGGGCGGCGGCACCCGCTTCGAGATTACCCTGCCCCTGAAGGCGCCCGCTGCCGGGGAGGACGAGGCATGAAGAAACGAGCCGCGCCGGCAGCGGACAGCGATTTCCTCGACATCATCGACGACCGCGCCGAGAGAGGGGGCGCGCCCGACCCGGGCGCGCCGACCTGGCGCCTGCTGATTGTCGACGACGAGCCCGATGTCCATTCCGCCACGACCTTTGCGCTGAAGGACCTGATCATCGCCGGGCGCAAGCTGGAATTCCTGCATGCGTACTCGGCAGCCGAGGCGCGCCGCCTCATGGAAACGACCCCGGGCATTGCCGTGGTGCTGCTGGATGTGGTGATGGAGAAGGGCGACGCCGGCCTGCAGCTGGTGCGTGCCATCCGCGACGAGCTTGGCTGCGCCGACACCCGCATCATCCTGCGCACCGGACAGCCGGGCTACGCCCCCGAGCTCGAAGTCATCCGCGACTACGATATCAACGACTACAAGACCAAGTCCGAGCTGACGCGCACGAGGCTGGTGACCTCCCTGACGACGGCCATCCGCTCCTATGAGCAGATCCGCATGGCATTGGAAAGCGCGCAGGCCATGGACAGGCTGGTGCGCTCGGCTCCTTCGCTGCTGACGCAAAGAAGCATCGGCGAGTTTGCCGGTCAGGCGCTGCGACTGATGGCAGAGCTGCTCGGCGGTGACGCAGTCGATGGCGTGTTTTGCACGCGACGCCTGCCGCCTGGCGATGCGAATGGCGAGGCGCCCCTGTACGTTGCCGCTGCGCTCGGCGCCTTTGCACCATTCAGGGGACAGGATGTGGCCGCGGTCGCCGACGCCGGGCTTCTCGATGCGCTGGAGCGTTGCGCCCTGAGCGGAGGCCGCCTGCACGAAAACAACGGCATTGCCTTGTGCGTGGGGGCCGGCGACGGCAGGGCGCTGCTGTATCTGCGGGCCAGCCAGCCGTTGAACGAGGTGGTGCGGCGGCTGGCGGACGTCCTTTCGGTCAGCATCGCGACCGGCCTGGAGAATGTGACGTTGTTCCAGCAGCTGGATTTTTTCGCTTACATCGACCCGCTCAGCGGCTTGCCCAACCGGGCGCGCTTCGTCTCGATGATCGACGATTGCCTGCGGCGCGGAGAGGCGAACCGGACGGTGGCGTTGATCGAAGTCGATCATTTTTCCGATATCAATGCGGCGCTCGGACACGAGACGGGCGACGAGCTGCTGAAGGCGGTGGCAAAGCGGCTGCGCGCCGGCTTTCCCGCCGAGGTGGCGCTGGCGCGGGTTTCCGGCGGCAAGTACGGACTGCTCGGAGAGAACGCCACGGTGGATCCCGAGCGGGTGCTGGCGCTGTTCGAAAGGCCGTGCGTGGTGGATGGCCAGTCGCTGATGATCCAGCCCTATATCGGCCTGGAGCGGCTGACCGAGGCCGACGGCGGCGGGGCCGATGTGCTGAAGAACGCCACCATTGCGCTCTCGCGCGCCAGGGGCGAGCGGCGCCAGCACTGGCAGTATTTCACCCGCGAGATGCAGACCACCGCCCAGGAACGCCTGGCGCTGCTGCACGACCTGCGCCATGCCACGGAGGCCAAGCGCGGCCTGTCGCTGGTTTACCAGCCCCAGGTGGAGATTGCCTCGGGCAAGATCTGCGGCGCCGAGGCGCTCCTGCGCTGGCAGAACGTTCGTGGACAGAACATTCCGCCCGATCGCTTCATTCCCGTGGCCGAATACTCGCACCTGATCATCGAACTGGGAGAGTGGGTGCTGCGTTCCGCCTGCGAGCAGCTGGGCGAATGGGATCGTGCCGGCGTGTCGGGACTGCGCATGTCCGTCAACGTCTCGCTGGTGCAGTTCCGCGACCCGGACTTCGTCGGCATGGCGCGCCGCTGCATTCTCGATTGCGGCATCGATCCGGGGCGGATCGAGCTGGAAATCACCGAGAGCATGGCGTTGTCGGAGGCCGAGACCGTCGTCGACACCATGAACAAGATGAAGAGTTTCGGCGTCAGCATTGCAGTTGACGACTTCGGCAGCGGCTATTCCTCGCTGGGGCACCTGCAGCGGCTGCCGCTGAACCGGCTCAAGATCGATCGGGTCTTCGTGAAGGACCTGACGGCCGGCAGTTCGGGGGCGACCATTGCCGATACCATCGTCAAGCTCGGACACATGCTTGGCCTGGCGGTGATCGCCGAGGGCGTCGAGACCGGCGAGCAGCTCGACGCCCTGCGCCGCATGGGTTGCCAGGAAGTGCAGGGCTTCTACTTTTCCCCGCCGGTCGCCGCCGCCGATTTTCCGGCGCTGGTCGGGAAGAGGCTCTAGGGTCTGTTCATAGTCATTCTGTCGGTGCGAACGGGTCTAGGCAGCCTGCAGGGCCTGGTCGAGATCGGCGAGGATGTCGTCGATGTGCTCGATGCCGATCGACAGGCGCACCATGTCTTCCGACACGCCGGCCTTGGCCATTTCCTCCGGCGCCAGCTGGCGATGGGTGGTCGAGGCCGGGTGGCAGGCGAGCGACTTGCAGTCGCCGATGTTCACCAGCCGCACCACCAGCTGCAGGGCATCCTGGAAGCGCGCGCCGGCCGCCTTGGCGTCCCCTGCGCCGCCCTTGACGCCGAAGTTGAGGATGCCCGAGGCGCGCCCGCCCATGTATTTCTGCACGAGGGCATGGTCCCGGTGGTCGGGCAGGCCGGCGTAATTCACCCATGACACCTTCGCGTGCCCCTTCAGGAACTGCGCGACTTTCAGCGTGTTCTCGCAGATGCGGTCCATGCGCAGCGTCACCGTCTCGATGCCCTGCAGGATGAGGAAGGCGTTGAAGGGGCTGATCGCCGCGCCCATGTTGCGCAACGGCACGACACGGGCGCGGCCGATGAAGGCCGCCGGGCCGAGGGCCTCGGTGTAGACCACGCCGTGGTAGGAGACATCGGGTTCGTTGAGCCGCTTGAACTTCTGCTTGTGCTCGGCCCAGGGAAATTTACCGGAATCGACAATGATGCCGCCGATCGAGTTGCCGTGGCCGCCGAGATACTTGGTGAGCGAATGCACGACGATATCGGCGCCGTGCTCGATGGGCCGGCACAGATAGGGCGTCGGCACGGTGTTGTCGACGATGAGCGGAATGCCATGTCGATGCGCGATGTCGGCGAGGTGCTTGAAGTCGGTGATGTTGCCGAGCGGGTTGCCGACCGATTCGCAGTAGATGGCCTTGGTGCGGCCGTCGATCTGCCTCTCGAAGGCTTGCGGATCACGGTAGTCGGCGAAGCGCACCTGGATGCCGAACTGCGGCAGGGTATGGGCGAACAGGTTGTAGGTGCCGCCGTAGAGCGTGCTGGCCGAGACGATGTTGTCGCCGGCCTCCGAGATGGTCTGGATCGCATACGTGATCGCCGCCTGTCCGGAGGCGAGCGCCAGGCCGGCGATGCCGCCTTCCATGGCGGCCACGCGCTTCTCCAGCACATCCTGCGTCGGGTTCATGATGCGGGTGTAGATGTTGCCCGCCACCTTCAGGTCGAACAGGTCGGCGCCGTGCTGGGTGTTGTCGAAGGCGTAGGAGGTGGTCTGGTAGATGGGCACGGCCGCGGCTTTGGTGGTGGGCTCGGGGCTGTAGCCGCCGTGGACGGCGAGGGTTTCGATTTTCATTTTTGCGCGCTTTCGTTGGAATGAAAAAGTATAGCGATTATGCGGCGGAAAGCGCCTGTTGCAGCACTTTCGCCATGGACTCGTCGAATGCCACCAGCAGGACCTGCTCGAGATCAGGATTATCCCTCATCGCCATCCGGCATTCGGCAACCGCGATGCGTGCGGCGGCATCCCGCGGATAGCCGTAGACTCCGCAGCTGATGGCGGGGAAGGCGATGCTGCGCAGGCCGTGTTTTCGCGCCAGACGGAAGCAATTTCTGTAGCAGAGGCCGAGTTGCTGCGCCTCGCCCTGACTGCCATCGCGCCAGACCGGGCCGACGGTGTGGATGACATGCTTCGACGGCAGGCGGAAGCCGGGGGTGATTTTTGCCTCCCCGGTCGGGCAGCCCCCCAGGGTCCGGCAGTACGCCAGCAGTTCCGGACCCGCCCCGCGGTGGATGGCGCCATCCACGCCGCCGCCGCCGAGCAGCGACGCGTTGGCGGCATTCACGATGGCATCAACGGCGAGGCGGGTAATGTCCCCGCTGAGGACCTGCAGGCGATCGGCCATGGCCTTTATTTCAGCTTTGCGTCGCGCAGGATCGCCAGCCAGCCTTGCCGCTTCGGCTCCGTCAAGCGGTTGAGCTTCGTGGCGAAGGCGATGAAATGCACGCCGTCCTTGGCCACGAGGATGCGGCGATATTCAAATTGCTCGCCGGTGATGCGGCAATCGCCTTCCCACTGCACCAGCACGGCAGTTTGCGTTTGCTCGAGGGGCTTCATCTTGTACGGGCGGCAATTATCGTTCAGATACTCGATGAAACTCGTCAGGTAGTCGTCCGGCGAAAAGGCGAGGCGCTGATGGCCCATGACGAGCTTCTCGTTCCAGAAATACTCGCTTTCCCCGGGTGCGACATAGATGCGCTCGGTGAGGCGGCCTTCACGGTTTTCAGCGACGAGTTTCCAGTCGCGCGGGTCCAGGGGAAAGTCCCAGCGCTCCGGCGTCTGCGCAAGCGCGGGGGCCGCAAACAGGCAGAGCAGGGCGAGAATTCGGCACAGCATCATGGTTTCCTTGTCGGGCTCTGGAAGCAGGGCGCCTCTACTTTACAGGAAGTTTCCATGCGGGGAAAAAGGCCGTTGCTTGCAGCCAGGTTTCCGGTGTTAAACTTGGTGCCGTTCATTTGTGGCCAGGAGCGCGCATGCTGCAAGCCGGTCAACCAGCACCAGCTTTTGCATTGCCCGACGCCGACATGGAGTCCTTCGACCTATCGGAGTTGCGCGGCAAGAATCACGCCGTCCTGTATTTCTATCCCAAGGACGATACCCCGGGTTGCACCATCGAGGCCATCGATTTCACCGACCACGAGGACGAGTTCGCGCGGCATGGTTGCGTCATCCTGGGCGTGTCCCGCGACGACTGCCTCAGCCATGCCGAATTCCGCGACAAGCACGGCCTGTCCGTGCGCCTGCTGGCAGACACGGAAGGCGAGGTATGCAAGCGCTACGGCGTCTGGCAGATGAAGGAAAAGGACGGCGTGAAGAAACCGGGCATCGTGCGCTCGACCTTCATCATCGACAAGGCGGGCGTGCTGCGCCATGCCTTGTATGGCGTCACCCCGAAGGGCCATGCACTCGAGGTTTTGGCGCTGGTCAAGCAACTGGATTGAATCGAAAGGAAGGACATGCAAATTGCCAAGGACACCGTCGTCACGCTGAATTACCGCGTCACCGACCCCGACGGCAACCTCATCGACGACGGACAGCGCCCGCTGGTCTATCTCCATGGCGGCTATGACGGCATCTTTTCGCGCATCGAGGAGGCGCTGCACGGCATGTCGGTCGGCGAGCAGCTGGAAGTCAAGCTGCAGCCGGACGATGCCTTCGGCGACTACGATGCCGACCTGGTGCGCGTCGAGGTGCTCTCGATGTTTCCTGAAGGCATCCAGGTCGGCATGCAGTTCGAGCGGGCGACGGAGGATGGCGATGACGAAATGGTCTACACCATCACCGACATCGAGGGGGACAAGGTGGTGGTCGACGGCAATCATCCGCTGGCCGGCACGGCACTAATCTTCAACTGCACCATTGCCGACGTGCGCGCCGCCACCGCCGAGGAACTCACGCACGGCCACGTGCACGGCCCGGAGGGGCATCACCACCACTGAGGCTGCGGCGGGCGGCTATTCGGTGAGCCGCTTCAACTCGTAGAGTTTATCCAGCGCCTCGCGCGGGCTCAGGCTGTCCGGGTCGAGCGTGCGCAGGGCGTCGAGCGCCGGATGCGGCTCCGCCTCGACCGGTTCCGGCGCGGCGGCGAACAGATCCCCCTGCGGGCCGTCATCGATTTCCCTGTTTTCCAGCTGGCGCAGGCGCCGCTTGGCATCGCGGATGACGCTGCCGGGAATGCCGGCCAGCGCCGCCACCTGGATGCCGTAGCTCTGGCTGGCGGGGCCTTCCTCGACGGCGTGCAGGAAAACGATCGCGTGGCCGTGCTCGACGGCGTCGAGATGGACGTTGGCGCACTCGGCGTAGTCCTCGGCCAGCCGCGTCAGCTCGAAGTAGTGCGTCGAGAACAGGACGTAGCCGCGGTTCTTCTCCAGCAGGTGGCGGGCGATGGCGAAGGCCAGCGCCATGCCGTCGAAGGTCGATGTGCCGCGGCCGACCTCGTCCATCAGCACCAGGCTGTGCTCTGTCGCCCCGTGCAGGATGGCGGCGGCCTCGGTCATCTCGACCATGAAGGTGGAGCGGCCCGAGGCGAGGTCGTCGGAGGCGCCGATGCGCGTGTAGATGGCGTCGACCGGGCCGATGCGCGCCGCACGGGCAGGCACGAAGGCGCCGCAGTGGGCGAGCAGCACGATCAGCGCCACCTGGCGCATGTAGGTCGACTTGCCGCCCATGTTGGG
>CAJPFL010000031.1 GCA_905339315.1 Rhodocyclaceae bacterium | reverse complement strand
CCAGGTTGGCGAGCAGGAACAGGGCGAGCGGCAGTTCCAACCCCGTCATGGCGCAAAAACCCTCGCGATGCATTTTTCCAAAGCCTGTGCTTCCGCCGCCGCGGGCAGGCGCTCATCGAGCACGTGCAGGCGCAGGCGATCGCCCTCGAGGCAGACGCCGAGGGTGCCGGGCATCAGGCCGATGGCGGCAGTCATCAGCACGCGTGGCGCGCCGGGTGCGAGAGACAGTGGCAGTTCCAGCAGCGCCGGCGCGAGGTCCGGCCGCGGTCGCAGCGCCAGCGTCGCCACCTGCAGGCCGCCCTTGGCGGAATGCCATAGAAAGAAGGCGGCGAAGGCAAGCAGGCCGGCGAAGGAAATCCCCCCGTGGCGTGGCGGCAGCAGACGGAAGCTCAGGACGCAGCCGGCGACGGCGGCCACCAGGCCCAGCCCCCAGGCGTCCGGCCGTCCTTCCGCCAGCACCCACCAGAGGAAGGCGAAGCCGGCGCCGCGGATCAGCACGGCACGCATCACGCGCGGGACTCCCGTGCCCTGCGCGCCACGTTCGTCGCAATATTCTCAAGAACCGATGGCATGCCCCGAATTGTCCCCCATCCCCGGATCATTTGGCCAGCAAGCGGCGGCGCAGGAACTTCTCGATCTCCAGCAGGACCAGCAGCGCGACGCCGACCGCCACGATCTGCAGGCCGGTGGCGAAGGACAGCGGGCGGCTGTGGAAGAAGGTCTCCATGAAGGGCGCGTAGGTGAACAGCAGCTGCAGGCCGAACACCGCGAAGACGGCGATCAGCACCGGCTTCGTGCCCTTGACGCCCTCGAAGGTGAAGGACGGCGCGCGCAGGTAGCGCACGCTGAAGAGGTAGAACACCTCCATCGCCACCAGGGTGTTGACGGCGACGGTGCGCGCCTCCTCGACGGGGGCGCCGCGCAGGAGCGCCAGCTCGAACATGCCGAAGATGCCGGCCAGGAACAGCAGCGAGACAAGCAGGATGCGCCAGACGAGGAAGCCGGAGATCACCGGCTCGCCGGGCGGGCGCGGCGGGCGGCGCATGACCTCGCGCTCGGTCGGCTCGAAGGCCAGCACCATGGCCAGCGCCACCGAGCTGACCATGTTCACCCAGAGGATCTGCACCGGCGTGATCGGCAAAGTCAGTCCCAGCAGGACGGCGGCGACCAGCGAGAGCGATTCGCCGCCGTTGATCGGCAGCAGGAAGGTGATGGCCTTGCGCAGGTTGTCGTAGACCGTGCGGCCCTCCTCGACAGCGTGGGCGATGGAGGCGAAATTGTCGTCGGCGAGCACCATCTCGGCGGCCTCCTTCGCCGCCTCGGTGCCCTTCAGCCCCATCGCCACGCCGACGTCGGCCTGCTTCAGGGCCGGCGCGTCGTTCACGCCGTCGCCGGTCATGGCGACGATCTCGCCCTCGGCCTGCAGCGCGCGCACCAGGCGCAGCTTGTGCTCGGGGCTGGCGCGGGCGAAGACATCCACCTCGCGCACGGCGCCGCGCAGCGCAGCATCGTCGAGCGCCTCGATCTCGGCGCCGGTGAGGACACGGCGACCGTCGCCGATGCCCATGGCGGCGCCGATAGCGCGCGCCGTGACGCCGTGGTCGCCGGTGATCATCTTGACGCGGATGCCGGCGGCGCGGCATTGCGCCACCGCCGCAATGGCCTCCGCGCGCGGCGGGTCGATGATGCCGACCAGCGCCAGCAGGGTGAGGCCCTGCTCGACGTCGGCGAAGTCGAGTTCGCGCTTGCCCTTTTCCATCGGCGCCTCGGCCAGCGCCAGCACGCGCTGGCCGGCCGCGGCAAGCGCCTCGACCTGCCGGTGCCAGTAGCCGGCATCGAGCGGCCGGTCCTCGCCCGCCACGCGCTGGCGCACGCACATCTGCAGCAGCCGCTCGGGGGCACCCTTGACGAAGGCGAAGGCGTGGCCGGCGTGGTCGTGGTGCAGTGTGGCCATGAAGCGGTGCTCGGACTCGAAGGGGATGGCGTCGACGCGCGGCAGCGATTCGCTCTCGTGATGCCGATCGAGGCCGGCCTTGAGGGCCAGCGTGAGCAGCGCACCCTCGGTCGGGTCGCCCTCCAGCTTCCAGGCGCCACCGGCCTCGTGCAGCACGGCGTCGTTGCAGAACAGCGCCGCGCGGGCTATGTCGGCCAGCTCCGGCGCGTCCTGCGGCGCAAGCTCGGCGCCATCGACGCTGAAGCCGCCGTGCGGCGCGTAGCCGGCGCCGTCGACTTCGAAGACGCGCCCGGCGGTGACGACGCGCTGCACGGTCATCTCGTTCTTCGTCAGCGTGCCGGTCTTGTCCGAGCAGATGACGGTGACGGAACCCAGCGTCTCCACCGCCGGCAGGCGGCGGACGATGGCGTGGCGGCGCGCCATGCGCTGCACGCCGATGGCCAGCGTCACCGTGAGGATGGTCGGCAGACCCTCGGGGATCGCCGCCACGGCAAGGCCGACCGCGGCGGTGAACATCTCGGCGGCGGAGAAGCCGCGCGCCAGCACGCCGAAGGCGAACAGGGCGGCGGCGGACAGCAGGATGGCGCCGGTCAGCCAGCGCGCGAAGACCGCCATCTTGCGCAGCAGCGGCGTGGCGATGTCCTCAACCTCGGCGAGCAGGCGGCCGATGCGGCCGATCTCGGTCCCCTCGCCGGTGGCCGTCACCAGTCCCTTCGCCTGGCCGTAGGTCACCAGCGTGCCGGAATAGGCCATCGGGCGGCGGTCGCCGATGGGCGCCGCTTCCGCCACCGGCGCGATGTCCTTTTCCACCGCCACCGATTCGCCGGTGAGCGCCGCTTCATCGACGCGCAGGCTGCGCGCCTCGACCAGGCGCAGGTCGGCCGGCACCTTGTCGCCGGAGGCGAGGAAGACGATGTCGCCGGGCACCAGTTCCTCGGCCGGGATCTCGCGGCGGCGGCCGTCGCGCAGCACGGCGGCGGTGTGCGAGAGCATGTTGCGGATGGCGTCGAGCGCCGATTCCGCCTTGCCTTCCTGGAAAAAGCCGATGACGGTGTTGGCCAGCACCACGGCGAGGATGACGCCGCTGTCGACGTAATGGCCGAGCGCCGCCGTCACCGCGACGGCGGCGAGCAGGACGTAGATGAGGACGTTGTGGAACTGGGCGAGAAAGCGCACGAGCGCGCCGCGCTTCTTCGGCGGCGGCAGCCGGTTGGGGCCGTGCGTGGCGAGGCGACGCGCCGCCTCCTCGGCGCTCAGGCCCTGCGGAGTCGATTCGAGTCCGGCGAACGCTTCTTCTTTCGTGCGCGAATGCCAGGCCGGTGCGGTCATTGCGCCCTCCCTTTCGCGCCGCTCAGGGACTGAGCAGCACGTCGCAAGCGGCGCTGTAGAGAATATTCTGGGTGACGCTGCCGAGCAGACGCTCCTCGAAGGCGCTGCCGCCATGCTTGCCGATGACGATCAGGTCCGGCCCGATTTCCGAGGCCTTCTTCAGGATTGCGGCCGCCGCGTGGCCGTGCTCGAAGCAGGGTTCGAAGCGCCGTGCCTCCTCACCCAGTGCGGCGAGGAAGACCTCCATGCGCCCGGCGGCACGCTGGCGCTCCTGCGCCCGGTAGCGCTCGATGTCCTCGTTCGTCGCCCCGGCGAGGCGCATGCGCCCCTCGAACTCGACGACATGGGCGTGAAGCAGGGTCAGCCGGGCCTCGGCCATAAATGCCAGTGCAAGCTGGGCGGCACGCATTGCCCCCTCGGAAAAATCCGTTGCCACCAGGGCGTGGGAAAAGTCAGTCTGCGCAGGACGGCGCACCAGAAGCACCGGCACGTCGGCATGCTCGACCACGCGCTGGGCGGAACCGCCCAGCATCGCGTAGCGCAGCCAGTCGTCGCTGCTCACCCCCATCGCGAGCAGGTCCGCCCGCTGCGCCTTGGCGAAGGCGGCAATCGCCTGCGGCGCGCTGCCATGGACAGTCTCGGCCCGCACTGTCACGCCGAAACGACTCGACAGATCGACCGCCTGCTGAGACAGGTACTCGCGCGCCGAAACAACGGGGTCGGCGCCGACCCAGCGCTCGATGTCGTACAGGCTGCGCATGCTCGCCCATACGCCGTCGTCGAAGACGTGCAGCAGCCAAAGCGCCGCGCCGCGGTTCCTGGCAATGCGCGCCGCCCGCTCGACGGCAAGTTCCGCACCGGACGAGAAATCTGTGGCGACAACGAGGGTTCGCATGTCCTTCGCGGTCTTCCGCTCAGGCCGCCTGCTGCAGCGCGGCGATGCGCTCCTCGAGGGGCGGATGCGTCATGAACAGGCGCTTGAGGCCCGCTGCGGCTCCGCCGGAGATGCCGAAGGCGGCCATCTTGTCGGGCAGCGGCGCCGGCTCGTGCGCGGCGCGCAGGCGCTCGAGCGCGGCAATCATCTTGTCGCGGCCGGAGAGCCTGGCGGCGCCGGCGTCGGCGCGGAACTCGCGCTGGCGCGAGAACCAGAAGACGATGATCGAGGCGAGGATGCCGAGCACCATCTGCGCCACGATCAGCGTGATGAAGTAGGCCGGGCCGTGGCCGCGCTCGGTCTTGAAGACGACGCGGTCGACGACGTGACCGATGACGCGCGAGAGGAACATGACGAAGGTGTTGACCACGCCCTGGATCAGCGCCAGCGTCACCATGTCGCCGTTGGCGACGTGGGAGACCTCGTGCGCCAGCACCGCCTCCGCCTCGTTGCGCTCCATGGCGCGCAAGAGACCCGTCGACACCGCCACCAGCGCGTTGTTGCGGCGCATACCGGTGGCGAAGGCGTTGACCTCGGGCGCCTCGTAGATCGCCACCTCGGGCATGCCGATGCCGGCGGCCTGCGCCTGGCGCCGCACCGTCTCGACCAGCCAGTGCTCGACTTCCGAGGACGGCTGCTCGATGACGTGGGCGCCGACCATGCGCTTGGCGCTCCACTTCGACATGGCGAGCGAGATGAAGGCGCCGCCCATGCCGAAGACGGCGGAGAAGGCCAGCAAACTGCCCAGGTTGAGCCCGCCGTCGGCCAGCACCGGCTCCAGCCCGAGCAGCTGGACGACGACGCTGAGGACGACCAGGATCGCGATGTTGGTGGCGAGGAACAGGGCGACGCGCTTCATGGCTGGCTTCTCCGTTTGGCGATGGCTGGGCTCAGTCGCTGTTGGCGAAGCCGAGCAGCGACAGCAGGCTGACGAACAGGTTGTAGATCGAGACGTACAGGCTGACGGTCGCCATGACGTAATTGGTCTCGCCGCCGTGGATGATCTGCGAGGTCTCGAACAGGATCAGGCCCGAGGCGAGCAGCATGAAGGCGGCGGAGACGGCCAGCGACATCGCCGGGATCTGGAAGAAGATCGCCGCCAGGCCGGCGAGGAAGGCGACGAGGATGCCGACGGCAAGGAAGCCGCCCATGAAGCCGAAGTCCTTGCGGCTGACGACGGCGTAGGCGGACAGGCCGAGGAACACCGCGCCGGTGCCGCCGAGCGCCAGCATTACCGTCTCGTGGCCGTTGGGCATCGACAGGTAGGCGTTGAGGATCGGGCCGAGCGTGTAGCCCATGAAGCCGGTCAGGCCGAACACCGAGAGCACGCCCCAGCCGCTGTCGCGCAGCTTGGTCGTCAGGAACAGCAGGCCGAAATAGCCAACCAGGGTGAGGATGATGCCCGGATGCGGCAGCTTCAGCGCGGCCGCGGCGCCGGCGGTGACGGCGGAAAACAGCAGCGTCATGGCCAGCAGCGCATAGGTGTTGCGCAGCACGCGGTGGGTGGCGAGCAGCGAA
>CAJPFL010000030.1 GCA_905339315.1 Rhodocyclaceae bacterium | reverse complement strand
CAGCCGGCCTGCACCAGGAAAATTTCAGCGCTGCGCCGGATGGTGTTGCTGTCGTCGATCACCATCACCTTGACGCCGCCCAGATTGACTGCTTCCGCCACGCTTCTTTGCCTCCTCTAGCAGGGCCGCTGATGCTGCTTCGGTTAGGGATAATTCTTCGCGGTCTAGCGCAGTAACTATACCCTAAAAAACAGCGGTTTCTCTGCCAACTTTGACACACCGGATCAGATTTCGACCAGCTCGAAATCCTCCTTGCGCGCGCCGCATTCCGGACAGACCCAGTTGGGCGGCACGTCTTCCCAGCGGGTGCCGGCGGGAATGCCCTCTTCCGGCAGTCCGGCCGCCTCGTCGTAGATGAAGCCGCAGATCAGGCACATCCATGTGCGATAGGGGGCGGCGGCGGTCATAGGCACCTGTCTCGAGAGCGTTCTCGGTTAGAATCGCGGCAGTCTAACCCAATCGCTTCCCGCCCCGCCATGCCCCAGGATCTGCTGCCCCCCATCGTCATGGTGTTCGCCGCCTCCGACCCCTCTGGCGGCGCCGGCCTCCAGGCCGACATCATGACGCTCTCCAGCATGGGCTGCCATCCGCTGTCGGTGGTCACGGCCCTCACCGTGCAGGATTCGGCCGGCGTCGAGGACGTCCTGGCGATCGATGCCGACTGGGTCGCCGACCAGGCGCGCGCCCTGCTCGAGGACATGTCCGTATCCGCCTTCAAGGTCGGCATGCTCGGCAGCGTGGAAAACATTGCCGCCATCGCCGAGATCATCTCCGACTACCCCGACATTCCCCTCGTCCTCGATCCGGTGCTGTCTTCCGGCCGCGGCGACGAGCTCGCCAGCGAGGACATGATCGCCGCCCTGCGCGAACTGCTGCTGCCGCAGACCACCCTGCTCACGCCCAACAGCATCGAGGCGCGCCGCCTGGCGCTCGACGAGAGCAACGAGGAGGACGATCCGGACCTCGCCGAGTGCGCCCGCCGCCTGGTGGGCGCCGGCGCCGAGTACGTGCTGATCACCGGCACCCATGAGCACACGCCGCAGGTCGTCAATTCCCTGTATGGCGAGAACGGCCTGATCCGCGCCGACGCCTGGGAGCGCCTGCCCGGCAGCTACCACGGCTCCGGCTGCACCCTGGCTTCGGCCATCGCCGCCAACCTCGCCAACGGCCTGGAGCTCGCCGAGGCGGTGCGCGACGCCCAGGACTACACCTGGCAGGCGCTGGAGAACGGCTTCCGGCCCGGCATGGGCCAGTACCTGCCCGACCGCTTCTTCTGGGCGCGCGAGCCGGAACCCGGGGAAGATGCTTAGCGGCCTCTACGCCGTCACCCCCGACCTGGCCGACACGACGGAGCTGCTGCGCCGCGTCGGGCAGGCCCTGCAGGGCGGGCTGCGGCTGCTGCAATACCGCAACAAGCCGGCTGCCGCCGCCCTGCGCCGCGAGCAGGCCGGCGCCCTGCTCGCCCTGTGCCGCGCGCAGGGCGTGCCGTTCGTCATCAACGACGATCTGCAACTCGCACTGGAGATCGGCGCCGACGGCGCCCACCTCGGCCGCGAGGACGGCGACCTGGCCGCCGCCCGCGCCGCGCTCGGGCCGGGGAAGCTCCTCGGCATCTCCTGCTACGACGACATCGGGCGGGCGCGCGAAGCCCGGCGCGTCGGCGCCGATTACGTCGCCTTCGGCAGCTTCTTCGCCTCGCCGACGAAGCCCGCCGCCGTGCGCGCGCCGCTGACTTTGCTCGGCGCGGCGAAGGCCGGGCTCGGCCTGCCGGTGTGCGCCATCGGCGGCATCACCCTGCAGAACGCGCCGCAGCTGATCGCCGCCGGCGCCGACCTGCTGGCTGTGATCACCGACCTGTTCGAAGCGCCGGACATCCGCGCCCGCGCCGCCGCCTACACCTCACTTTTTTCCGAACGAGTCACGCCATGAGCAAGAACGAGGAACTCTTCATCCGCGCCCAGAAAACCATCCCCGGCGGCGTCAATTCGCCGGTGCGCGCCTTCCGCTCCGTCGGCGGCACGCCGCGTTTCTTCACGCGCGGCGAGGGCCCTTACGTGTGGGACGCCGACGGCAGGCGCTTCATCGATTACGTCGGCTCCTGGGGGCCGCTGGTCCTCGGCCACGCCCACCCCGAAGTGCTCGAGGCCGTCCACGCCGCCGTGGCGCGGGGACTGACTTTCGGCGCGCCGACCGAAGCCGAGGTCGAGATGGCCGAGCTGCTGACCGGCCTGCTGCCCGGGCTGGAGATGGTGCGCCTGGTCTCCTCCGGCACCGAGGCGACGATGAGCGCCATCCGCCTCGCGCGCGGCTTCACCGGCCGGGACGCCATCGTCAAGTTTGAAGGCTGCTACCACGGCCACGCCGACAGCCTGCTGGTGAAGGCCGGCTCCGGCGCCCTCACCTTCGGCAACCCCTCCTCCGGCGGCGTGCCGGCGGACTTCGCCAGGCACACGCTGGTGCTCGACTACAACGACGCGCAGCAGCTCGAGGACACCTTCGCCAGGCTCGGCAGCCGCATCGCGGCGGTCATCGTCGAGCCGGTGGTCGGCAACATGAACCTGATCGCGCCGAAGCCGGAATTCCTCCAGGCCATGCGCCGCCTGTGCACGCAGTACGGCGCGGTGCTGATCTTCGACGAGGTGATGACCGGCTTCCGCGTCGGCCTCACCGGCGCCCAGGGCCGCTACGGCATCCGGCCCGACCTCACCACCCTCGGCAAGGTGATCGGCGGCGGCATGCCGGTGGGCGCCTTCGGCGGCCGCCGCGACATCATGGAGAGGATCGCCCCGCTCGGGCCGGTGTACCAGGCCGGCACGCTGTCCGGCAGCCCGGTGGCGGTGGCGGCGGGGCTGGCCACCCTGAAGCTGGTCGCGCAGCCCGGCTTCTATGAGCAGCTGGCCGGCAAGACGCAGCGCCTGATGGACGGCCTGCAGGCGGAGGCGAAGCGGCACGGCGTCACCTTCAGCGCGCAGGCGGTCGGCGGCATGTTCGGCCTGTATTTCCGCGCCGCGCCGCCCACCAGCTATGCCGAGGTGATGGAATGCGACAAGGAAGCCTTCAACCGCTTCTTCCACGCCATGCTGGAGAAGGGCGTGTATTTCGCGCCCTCGGCCTTCGAGGCCGGCTTCGTCTCGGCGGCGCACGCCGAGGCCGACCTCGCCGCCACCTGCGCCGCCGCCGGGGAAGTCTTCTCGCGCTTTAGGTTGTAGTGCCGAATCCGGCGGGTGTAGGCTTGATTTGCGCCAAGGCGC
>CAJPFL010000029.1 GCA_905339315.1 Rhodocyclaceae bacterium | reverse complement strand
CAGGTCTCCCAGCAGCCGGAGAGGTTGGCGCGCTCGACCTTGTTGTCCTCGAACATCACCGCCAGCTTGACCTGGTTGTCCTTGTCCATCTTCTCGGCGCCGCCGGCCGGCTGCTTCCAGGAAAAGCGCAGGTAGAGATTGGTGCCGTCATGCGCGGCCTGCACCGTCACCGGGATCGAGCCGGCCTTGCCCTTGATCGGCTTCGGCTCGATCTTCTGCCCCGTCACCATCTTCTTGCCCATATCGGCGGCTTCCTCGTCATGGCAGGCGGCACAGGACTCGCCCTTCTTCAATCCCTTGGCGCCACCATGCTCGGTGCCCTTGGTGATCCATTCGATCGGGGAAACGCCCGGATAAAACACGGTGATCTTCTTGCCCGGCGCCTTGCTCCAGTCAGGGGCGGCCATCGCGCCGCCCGCGCCCAGCGCGAACAGCAGACCGACGGCGGAAGCGGTGATCAGTTTTTGCATGGTCAACTCCTTGGTTGCAGGTTAAAACAGCTTGTCGAGTATAGAACGAATCAACGCCACTAAAGATGACGGGGCGTACGCGCCGCCCCCTTCCTTCAAGCCCTTCGGTGTCCGCCGGGCAGCGCCTGCGAACAGCCTGTCCCAACAAACACCCGGGGGCGCCAGGCCCCCGGGGTGTCATGCCGTCGAACAACGATCAATAAATGTCGTGCTGCGTGTTGTAGACGTTGAACTTGCCGGTCGGGGTGATCATCTTCGGATCGGTGATCACCTTCTTCACGGCCAGCGTCTTGTCGTCATACACCACGATGGCCGACTGGTCGGTCTTGCCGCCCCACAGGGAGATCCACACCTCGGTGCCATCGGCGCTGTACTCGGGATGCACGGCGCGCTTGATCGCCTTGGTTTCGGGCAGGCCGGAATCCTTGGCGACGTTGATGACCTTCTTCGGCTTGGACAGGTCGGCCATGTCCCACACCGCCACGGACTCTGCGAGCGCCTTTTCGGGATTCTGCGGCGCGTCGGCCCAGAAGTGCTTCGACTTCGGATGGGTCTTGACGAACAGGTTGCCCGGCACATGCTTCATTTCCTGCACGACCTTCCAGTTGTACTGCTTGTACTGCTTGTACTTCGGATTGTCGGAGGGCGTGCTGATCAGCGTCACGACGTCGGCGCCAAGGTGGCCGGTCGCCCAGACAGGGCCGAACTTCGGATGCACGAAGTTGGCGCCACGGCCCGGGTGCGGGATCTTGGCGGTGTCGATCAGCGCGGCCAGCTTGCCGAGCTTGGTGTCGACCGCCGCGATCTTGTTCGAGGCGTTGGCCGCGACCAGGAAGTAGCGCTTCGAGGCATCCCAGCCGCCGTCATGCAGGAACTTGGCGGACTCGATGGTGGTGGTCTTCAGGTTCTTGATGTCGGAATAATCCACCAGCAGGATCTGGCCGGTTTCCTTGATGTTCACGACCCATTCGGGCTTGATCTCGGAGGAGACGATCGAGGCCACGCGCGGCTCGGGGTGATACTCGCCGTCCACCGTCATGCCGCGGGTGCTGACGACCTTGAGCGGCTTCAGCGTGTCGCCGTCCATGATCACGTACTGGGGCGGCCAGTAGGAACCGGCGATGGCGTACTTGTCGTCGTAGCCCTTGAACTTGGAGGTATCGACCGAACGGGCATCGAAGCCGATCTTGAGCTCGGCGACGACGGCCGGCTTCTCCATCCACAGGTCGATCAGCGACAGGCGGCCGTCGCGGCCGATCACGTACACATAGCGGCCGGACTTCGACAGGCGCGAGATATGCACGGCGTAGCCGGTCTTGACGATGCTGCGGATTTCCTTGGTGTCGCCGTCGATCAGGGCCACTTCGCCGGTGTCGCGCAGGGTGACCGAGAACATGTTCTTGAGGTTGTACTTGTTCATCTGCTTGGTCGGGCGATCCTTGACCGGCACGATGACCTTCCAGGAGTCCATGGTCTCCTTGAAGCTGTACTCGGGCGGCACGTCCGGGGTGGTCTGGATGTACTTCGCCATCAGGGCGAGTTCGTCCTTCGACAGGATGTCGTCGAAGTTGACCATGCCGCCTTCGGTGCCGTAGGCGATGATCTTCTCGAGGCGGTTCTGGCCGAGCTTGAGCGTGCCGCCTTCCTGGGTGCTGCCGTCCGGCAGCTTCTTGCTCCAGTGCGGCTCGAGGTTCTTGCCGGTGGCGCCCTTGCGCAGCACGCCGTGGCAGCCGGCGCAGCGCTCGAAGTAGATCTTCTTCGCCTGCTCCTTCTCGGCCGCGCTCAGCGTCGGCGCGGCGGCGGGCGCTGCCTGTTGTTGCGCATGGGCAACATTGAAAAGCCCGGCCAGCGCTATCGGCAGGGCAGCCAGACGCAGGGAACCGGATATGGAATTACGTTTCTGCATGTGATGTCTCCCTCAACGAAGAACCCAGTAAATGGAAAGAGCCCAAAAATTGTACGGTTTTTGTGCTGGGTGAAGATTCTGCCTTATGGCCCCCTTCTTCCTTGATTTTTATCAAACTAAACGCACGTCCGCAAGCAAAAAGGGATCTTTCCAGCATAGGTCAAATTATTGTGATTGCGAAACAATTCTGTCTGCTGGTGCCGGGAGGGGGACAAGACGCCCGCAAGGCGGGCTTCTTGCGGCGAAGACTAGCTTGGGCCATGGCCCAAGTTATGTCGTAGCCAATCGAACCCCCAGACTATTGCCAGCGATATGTTTGTCGTGAGCCCGTGTGAGCCGTGGTGCCGGGAGGGGGAATCGAACCCCCACGGTGTTGCCACCGGCGGATTTTGAGTCCGCTGCGTCTACCAATTCCGCCATCCCGGCAGGGGATGCGCCTCGCGGCGTCAGGAAGCGAACCCGCGTAGAATGGCGGGCCGAAAGAGCCGGCATTATCCCGCATCCGGCGCCATCGAATCAAACAGAATGCCGCTGTCCCTCGCCGATTTCGATTACGACCTGCCGCCGGAGCTGATCGCCCAGTTCCCGCTGCCCGAGCGCACCGCCAGCCGGCTGCTGGTTGTGGACGGCGTCCGCAGGGAGGACCGGCGCTTCGCCGATCTGCCCGAGCTGCTGCGCGCCGGCGACCTGCTGGTATTCAACGACACGCGCGTCCTGCATGCCCGTCTGCATGGCGTCAAGGACAGCGGCGGCAGGATCGAAGTGCTGATAGAGCGCCCCGTCGGGCGCCACGAGGCGCTGGCGCAGATCCGTGCCAGCCATGCGCCCTGGCCCGGCAGCCGGCTGTTGCTGGAGGGCGCGCTGGAAGTCGGCGTGGTGGCGCGCGAAGGCGCATTCTTCCTGCTGCGCTTCCCGGGGACGGAGGATCTGGTCGACCTCCTCGAGCGTCACGGCAAGCTGCCCTTGCCGCCTTACATACAACGCCATTCGGAAGCTGCCGACGAGGCCCGCTACCAGACGGTGTATGCGCGCGCGCGCGGCTCGGTTGCCGCGCCGACGGCGGGCCTGCATTTCGACGAGGCGCTGCTGGACGCCCTGCGGGCAAAACGCATCGATTTCGCCTGGCTGACCCTGCATGTCGGCGCCGGCACCTTCCAGCCGGTGCGGGTCGAGGACCTCGCCCGTCACCGCATGCACCGCGAGCGCTACGTCATCCCGGCCGACACCGTCGCCGCGCTTGCCGCCGCGCGCACGCGCGGCGGCCGCGTCGTCGCCGTCGGCACCACCAGCCTGCGCGCGCTGGAGGCCGCCGCGCAGGAGGGGGAGATTCTCGCCGGCCCGGGCGAGACCGAGCTGTTCATCCTGCCCGGCTTCCGCTTCCGCACCGCCGACGCCCTCATCACCAATTTCCATCTGCCCAAATCGACCCTGCTGATGCTGGTCTCGGCCTTCGGCGGACTGGAGAACCTGCGCCGGGCCTATGCCCATGCGCTGGCAGGGCGCTACCGCTTCTTCAGCTACGGCGACGCCATGTTCATCACCCGCCAGGATCCCCAGTGAGGTTCGAGCTTCTTGCCACGGACGGCGCCGCCCGCCGCGGCCGGCTCACCCTGGCGCACGGCGCCGTAGACACCCCGGCCTTCATGCCGGTCGGCACCTACGGCGCGGTGAAGGCCATGGCGCCGGACGAGGTCAAGGCCCTCGGTGCGCAGATCGTGCTCGGCAACACCTTCCACCTCTGGCTGCGGCCGGGGCTGGAGGTCATCGCCGCCCACGGCGGCCTGCACCGCTTCATGGGCTGGGACGGACCGATCCTCACCGACTCCGGCGGCTTCCAGGTGTTCAGCCTCGGCGCGCTGCGCAAAATCTCCGAGGAAGGCGTCAAGTTCGCCTCGCCGGTCAACGGCGACCGGCTGTTCCTCACGCCGGAGGAGTCGATGCGCATCCAGCGCGTGCTGAATGCCGACGTCGTCATGATCTTCGACGAATGCACGCCCCACCCTGCCACGCATGCCGAGGCGGCGAAGTCGATGCGGCTGTCCCTGCGCTGGGCCGAGCGCTCCAGGCGTGCCCACGAAGGCAACCCCAACGCCCTGTTCGGCATCGTCCAGGGCGGCATGTTCGAGGACCTGCGCGACGAGTCGCTCGCCGGCCTCGCGCAGATCGGCTTCGACGGCTACGCCATCGGCGGCCTCTCGGTGGGCGAGCCGAAATCCGACATGCGGCGCATCCTCGCCCACACCGCGCCAAGGCTGCCGCGGGAGCGGCCGCGCTACCTGATGGGCGTCGGCACGCCCGAGGACCTGGTGAATGCCGTGGCGCAGGGCATCGACATGTTCGACTGCGTGCTGCCCACCCGCAACGCCCGCAACGGCTGGCTGTTCACCCGCCGCGGCACGGTAAAGATCCGCAACGCCGCCCATGCCGCCGACACGCGCCCGCTCGACGGGACCTGCGCCTGCTATACCTGCCGGAACTTCAGCCGCGCCTACCTGCATCATCTGCAGCGGGTGAACGAGATCCTCGGCGCCCGCCTCAACACCCTGCACAACCTGTTCTATTACCAGCAGCTCATGGCCGAATTGCGCCAGGCCATCGCCGCCGGCCGGCTGCAGGACGCGATCGCCGATTTCCATGCGGCCCGTTCTGCCAAGCTGTTATAATTTCGCGTTTTTTCAATCTTCCCGCGGAGACAAACGTGCTGATTTCGAATGCCTGGGCGCAAGCTGCGCCTGCCGCCGGCGGCGACCCGACCAGCGGCCTGATGGGCATGCTGCCCATCATCCTGATGTTCGTCGTGCTGTGGTTCCTCATGATCCGGCCGCAGATGAAGCGCGCCAAGGAACACAAGGCGATGGTGGAAGCCATGCAGAAGGGCGACGAGGTGCTGACCAACGGCGGCATCGCCGGCCGCATCACCAAGGTCGGCGAAACCTATATCGCAGTCGAGATCGCGGATAACGTCGAGATCTCGCTGCAGAAAAACGCCGTCACGGCCATCCTGCCGAAGGGCACGCTGAAGACGCTTTGAACCGCACCCGGGCGGCCATGCCGCCCATGACTGAACCATGAACCGCTACCCGCTCTGGAAATACCTGATCATTGCCTTCGCGCTGGCGGTCGGCCTGCTGTACACCCTGCCCAATTTCTTCGGCGAAGCGCCGGCGGTGCAGGTTTCCAGCGTCAAGACCGCGGTCAAGGTCGACATCAAGCTGCTCGGCCGCGTCGAGGAAACCCTGAAGGCGGCAGGCATTGCGCACCAGGGCAGCTATGCCGACCAGAACAGCGTACGCGTCCGCTTCGGCGACACCGAAACCCAGATCAGGGCCAAGGACGCCATCGAGAAGGCGATCAATCCCGATCCGGAAAATGCCTCCTACGTGGTGGCGCTCAACCTGCTCTCCCGCTCGCCCGCCTGGCTGACCTCGATGCATGCCCTGCCGATGTACCTCGGCCTTGACCTGCGTGGCGGCGTGCATTTTCTGCTGCAGGTGGACATGAAGGGGGCGCTGACCAAGCGCCTCGATGCCACCGCCGCCGATCTGCGCTCGCTGATGCGCGACAAGGGCGTGCGCCACGGCGGCATCGCCCGCGAGCGCGACCAGCTTGCCATCCGCTTCCGCGATGCCGAGACGCGCAACAAGGCCCGCGCCGCCATCGAGGCCAGCCAGCCGGACCTGCAGCTGACCGAGGTCCAGGACGGCGCCGACCTGAAGTTGACCGCCACGCTGAAGCCCGAGGCGCAGAAGCGCATCCAGGAATTCGCCATCAAGCAGAACATCACCACCCTGCACAACCGCATCAACGAGCTCGGCGTGGCCGAACCGGTGATCCAGCAACAGGGCGCCGACCGCATCGTCGTGCAGCTGCCCGGCGTGCAGGACACCGCCAAGGCGAAGGACATTCTCGGCCGCACCGCTTCCCTCGAAGTCAGGCTGGTCGACGACGAGAACAGCCAGAACCCGGCGGTGATGGAGGAGGCCGCCCGCGGCCAGCCGCCGGTCGGCACGGAATACTACGTCGAGCGCAGCGGCGCGCCGCTGCTGGTGAGGAAGCAGGTCGTCCTCACCGGCGACCGCCTTACCGACGCCCAGCCCGGCTTCGACAACCAGACCCACGAGCCGGCAGTGCACCTCACCCTCGATTCCGCCGGCGCGCGCATCTTCAAGGACGTCACGCGCGACAACGTCGGCAAGCGCATGGCCATCCTGCTCATCGAGAAAGGCAGGGGCGAGGTCATCACGGCGCCCGTGATCCGCACCGAAATCGGCGGCGGCCGCGTGCAGATCTCCGGCCGCATGAGCACGGTCGAGGCCAACGATGTCGCCCTGCTGCTGCGCGCCGGCAGCCTCGCCGCGCCGATGGAAATCATCGAGGAGCGCACCATCGGCCCGAGCCTCGGCGCGGAGAACATCGAACGCGGCTTCAAGTCGACCCTCTACGGCTTCATCGCCATTGCCGTCTTCATGAGCGCCTACTACCTGATCTTCGGCCTGATCTCGGTGGTGGCGCTGTCGACCAACCTGCTGCTGCTGATCGCCCTGCTGTCGATGCTGCAGGCGACGCTCACCCTGCCCGGCATCGCCGCCATCGCCCTGACCCTGGGCATGGCCATCGACGCCAACGTGCTGATCAACGAGCGCATCCGCGAGGAGCTGCGCAACGGCGCCACGCCGCAGGCGGCCATCACCGCAGGCTACGAACGCGCCTTCGGCACGATTCTCGACTCCAACGTCACATCGCTCATCGCCGGCCTGGCCCTGCTGATCTTCGGCTCCGGCCCGGTGCGCGGCTTCGCCGTGGTGCATTGCCTGGGCATCCTGACCTCGATGTTCAGTTCGGTCGTCGTCTCGCGCGGCATCGTCAACCTGGTCTACGGCAGCCGGCGCAAGCTGGCCAGCCTGGCGATCGGCAACGTCGCCTGGAAGTAAGGGGATAACAAATGGAATTCTTCAAGATCCGCAAAGACATCCCCTTCATGCGCCATGCGCTGGTGTTCAACGTCATTTCGCTGGTCACCTTCATCGCCGCGGTGTTCTTCCTCGCCACGCGCGGCCTGCACTTCAGCGTCGAGTTCACCGGCGGCACCCTGATCGAAGTGAGCTACCCGCAGGCCGCCGACACGCAGAA
>CAJPFL010000028.1 GCA_905339315.1 Rhodocyclaceae bacterium | reverse complement strand
CTCGCCGCGCAATCAATTGGCGGCCGATTTGAGTACAATCATGCCCCTATGCCAATGCAACGCACTTTCCTCAAGGGGCTGATTCTCTGCGCGCTCGTTGGCCTGTCGGGTTGCGCCATCGATTGGCCGGTCTATCAGTCGCCGAAGCTCGACCTGCCCCCGGCCCCGGCCAGGAAACCCGCGAGCGTCGACCGCCAGTGGTGGAAGGCTTTCGCCGATCCGGCGCTGGATGGTCTGGTGGTCGATGCCCTCGCCAACAACCTCGACCTGGCCAAGGCGGCTGCCAACGTCGCGGAAGCGCGCGCCCTGGTCGGGGAGGCCAAGTCCCTGCTGTCGCCGCGCATCGACGTCGGCGGCCGCCTCAGCGTGACCCAGCGCCAGATGACCATCGGCTCGAAGGACATCAACGACGTCACGACCTCCGGCGCCGCGGGCGCCACCCTCAATTGGGAATGGGATTTGTGGGGGCGCATCAAGCAGACCAACGACGCCGCCCTGGCGCGCCTGGCCTCCTCGGAACATACGCGCAATGCCGTCGATCTCTCGGTTTCCTATTCCGTGGCGGAGGCCTATTTCCAGCTGCTGGCGCTGGAAGCGCAGCTGCGCGTCCTGCGGGAATCCGCGCGCAATCTCGAGGAACTCACCAACCTGGAATACCGCCGCTGGCAGGCCCAGGTGGGCACGGAACTCGCCTACCGCCAGAGCATGGCCGAGCTGGCCGGGACGCTGGCGAACATCCCGCCGGTCCAGGTCGCCGTCGCCCGCACCGAGCTGGCCCTGCAGATTCTCGCCGGCCGCAGCCCGCGGCAGATGGGCGAGCCCCTGGCGCGCGCCGACAGGCTGCCGACCCTGCCCGACACCCCGCAGGATGTCGATGCGCAGCTGCTGCTGCGCCGGCCGGACATCGCCTCGGCCGAGCAGCTGCTGGTCGCCGCCCATGCCGACATCAACGCCATCCAGGCCGAGCGCTATCCGCGCCTGACCCTCTCCATCCTGGCCGGCCTGCTCCTCACCACGTCGAGCGCCATCAGCGGCGTGCCGCTGTACTGGGACATCACCGGCGGCCTCGTCGCGCCCCTCTTCGACGGCGGCCTGATCGATTCGCGCGTCGAGGGCGCCCAGGCCCGGCGCGACAAGGCGGAGGCCCACTACCGCTACACGGTCTCGGTCGCCTTCCGCGAAACCTACGACGCCATGGTTCAGCGCGACTGGAGCGACAAGGAGCTCCGTGCGAAGGAATACGAGGTGGAGATGCGCAGGAAGTCGGTCGCGCTGACCGAGAAAAGCTACGAGGCGGGGCGCTCGAGCAAGTTCGAGGTCCTCACCGAAATGGTCAAGCTCTACAATACCCAGTTGCAGGTGGTGGGTGCGCGCCGGGACCAGTATGTCTCGCGCGCCCTGCTTTACAAGGCGCTGGGAGGAGGTTTCTGATGCTGTTCCATGTTTATGCCGAACCCAAGCCGGATGGCTATTTCGATCCGAAGACCGAGCCCTTCGGCATCTACCGCCAGATCCTCGATGCCGACTGGCTGCTGTGGATCCTGCTGCCCCTCCTGCTGCTGATCGTCGTCGGCCTGCTGATGCTGGCCTGGCGCATCCATGAGATCCCCGCGCACAGGGCCGACCACAAAACCATGCGCCAGGCCGAGCTGGTCAGCGCACTGACGCTGCTGGGCCTGTTCCAGCACTGGGTCTGGGCCATCGCGCTGTTCATCGCCTACATGGACTGGCAGGCCACCGAGGACTGGATCGTCGGCATCCTGCGCAAGTCGCGCTGGCCCGAGCCGGCCGTCGCTGCCGTATCGCAGGGACTGACTTCTGCGGCGGAATCGACGGCGATGGAAGCGCCGCCGCCCAGGGCCGAAGCGGTGCCGCCTGCTTCAGCACCTCCCGCGACGGGAAGCGGCGGGGAGAAGCAGGCATGAAGATCACGCTCGTCCCCTACATCCTGATCTGCTGGCTTCTTCTGAAGTACGGCATCGTCAAAAAAACCGCGGGCAACTTCGTCGCCATGGGCCTGGGCGCGGTCTTCGTCCTGTTCATGCTGCTGATCGTCACGCGCTATTACGCCTTCCTCGACCTGACGGCGACCTCGACCGTCAAGGCGCCGCACCTGACCCTCAACTCGCCCGCCGGCGGCGAGGTCGAGAAGCTCTACGTCACCCACAACCAGCGCCTCAAGGCCGGCGATCCGGTCTATCGCTTCAATACCGACCGCTACGTGATCCAGATGGCGGCGAAGAAGGCCGAGAAGTCCCGCCTCCAGTCGCAACTGGGCAAGCTCGAGGTCGACCTGAAGCGTCTCGGCGGCCTGCGCGGCGATGTCGTGCCGCAGGCCGAGTACGACGCCAAGGTGGCCGAGGTGCAGAACCAGCGCGAGCTGGTCATCAAGGCCGAGCAGGACATGGCCGACCTGCAATGGAAGATCGACCGCGCGCTGGTCGTGGCGCCCGTCGACGGCCGGGTGGTCGTGCAGTATTCGTCCGAAGGACAATATTGGGGCGAGCAGCGTCCTGCCTTCATCCACATGTTCACCGACAGGAAGTTCATCGAGCTGCGCATCCCGGACCAGGTGTACGAGTACATCAAGCCGAAGGCCTTCGCCGAGTTCTACGTCGATGCCTATCCGGGCAAGATCTTCCGCGCGCGGGTGCACAGCATCACCCAGGCGACGGGCGAGGCCCAGGGCTCCCTGTTGCCGACGCCCCAGACCGTGACCGAACACGTGCAGCGGAACATGAACGAGATGGGGCGCACGGTGATCCTGGAGTTCACCGAGCCGGAAGGCATCTTCATACCGGTGGGCGCGACCGGCAAGGTCTGGATCGCGGCTGAAAAGCCGTACCACATCCTCGGTCTCCTCGACGTCGTGATCGGCGCGCTGCTGCGCTTCGCGGCGACGGAGTCCTACCTGAAGGCCTTCTAACCGGCCGGGCGTCCCGTGCCCGGACAACCGCCGGGCTCAGGGCGCCTGCCAGTGCCCGGACTTGCCGCCTTCCTTCTCCAGCAGGCGGATATTCTCGAAGCGCATGCCGCGGTCGGCGGCCTTGCACATGTCGTAGAGGGTGAGCAGGCCGACGCTGACGGCCGTCAGCGCCTCCATTTCCACCCCGGTGCGGCCGACCGTCTCGGCCGTCACCTCGCAAGTGATGCAGGCGCGCTCGCGGTCGATGGTGAACGCCACCCCGATCCGGGTCAGGGCGATCGGGTGGCAGAGGGGGATCAGGTCCGGCGTGCGCTTGGCCGCCTGGATGGCGGCAATGCGCGCCACGCCCAGCACGTCGCCCTTCTTGGCATCGCCGGATTCAATCAGGGCCAGGGTGGCCGGCTGCATGAAAACCGTGCCGGTGGCACGGGCGATGCGTCGGGTTTCGCCCTTTTCCGCCACATCGACCATGTGCGCCTGGCCGTGGGCGTCGAAATGCGTAAGCGGGTCGGACATTGCAGGAGCGCCTGTCAGGTGGGGGGCGTGGGCGGCGGCGGAATGTTCAGGTCGAGCCAGTAGCGGCCGAGCAGTTCGACCGTCTCGCGCAAGCGGCCGTAGTCGTGCGGCTTGCACACGTAGCTGTTGGCGCCGAGCAGGGCGGCGGAACGCACGTCGCGCCGCTCCGACGAAGCGGACAGGATGATCACAGGGAGCAGCCGGGTGCGGGGGGTTTCGCGCAGCTCGCGCAGCACCTCCAGCCCGTTGATCTTGGGCAGGTTCAGATCGATCAGTGCCACGCCGGGCAGGTCCTCGCTATTGCGGTTGGCATGGGCATTGCGGGCCAGGAGGTAATCCAGCGCCTCCACCCCGTCGGTGCACAGCACGACCATGCTTTCCTGGATGACAGGTTGCAGCGCCTTCAGGATCAGCTGGGCGTCCTCCGGTGAATCCTCGGCCAGCAGCAGGGAATGTGTGCTCAAGCGAACCTTCTCGGATCGGGACGATCCATATATGGATGGGCATATTCTAGCGGAACACCCGGGCTCCCGAAATCGGGCCCAGGCACGGCACGGTATCATAGCGACAATGAAAATTCGCTTCAGTGTTTTTTTCGCCTTACTCGCAGCGCTTGCGCAGGGCGCGTTTGCCCAGGGCCTGCCCGATCTGGGCGAAGTTTCCCAGGCCGACCTGCCGCCGCACCTCGAGCGGCGCATCGGCGAGTCGATCATGCGCGACATCCGGCTGCGGGAGCCGAGCTATATCGACGATGTCGAGGTGACGACCTATCTCAACACGCTTGGCGCCCGCCTCTCGGCGGCGACGCCAGAGGCGGGACGGTATTTCGAGTTTTTCGCCATCCGCGACGCCACGCTGAATGCCTTTGCCCTGCCGGGCGGTTATATCGGCGTGCATAGCGGCCTCATCCTGGCGGCACAGTCGGAATCCGAACTGGCCGGGGTGCTGGCCCATGAAATCGCCCACGTCACGCAGAAGCACCTGGCAAGGCTCATGGGCAAGCAGAACCAGGCCCAAATCACGCAATGGCTGGCGATAGCCGTGGCCATCCTGGCGGCGCGCTCGAGTTCCGATGCCAGCCAGGCGGCGATGGTTGCCGGCACGGCCGCCGGCGTGCAGACCATGCTCAATTACTCGCGCGAATTCGAGCATGAAGCCGACCGCATCGGCATCCAGACGCTCGAGAAGGCCGGTTTCGACGTGCGCGGCATGGCTGCCTTTTTCGAGCGCATGCAGAAGTTCGGCCGGCTCTACGAGAACAACGCGCCGGGCTATCTGCGCACCCATCCGCTGACCACCGAGCGCATCAGCGACATGGAAAACCGCATCCTCAATGCCCATTATCGCCAGGTTGCCGATTCCGCCGAATTCCAGCTGGTGCGCGCCAAGTTGCGCGCTGCGCGGGGTACGCCGCAGGAGGCCGTCGCCGATTTCGAGTTCCAGCTGCGCGAGCGCAAGTATCTTTCCGAGGGCGCCGCCCGCTACGGCCTGGCAGCGGCGCAAGTGCGGGCGAAGAACTTTGCCGCTGCCGAGCGCCAGGTGGCCGAACTGCGCAGCATGAAGCTGGTGTCACCGATGGTGGATACGCTTGCCGCCGATCTGCGGCGGATGCAGGGCGATCCGGCTGGCGCGCTGAGGATCTACCGGGAGGCACGCAGCCGTTACGCCCGCAACAAGGCCCTGCTCTACGGCCAGATCGATGCGCAGCTGGCGGATGGCCAGGCGCAGGAGGCGCTGAAGACGACGACTGCCGAATTGCAGCTGACCCCTTCCGATCCGATCCTCCACGGCCTGCAGGCCAGGAGCTATGCCGCGCTCGGCAAGCGCCTGCAGCAGCACCGCGCCCAGGCCGAGCTGTATGCCCTGCAGGGGCAGCTGGTGGCGGCGGTCCAGCAGCTGGAGCTGGCGCAGAAGGCAGGGGATGGCGACTTTTTCGAGCATTCCCAGGTCGATGCCCGCCTGCGAGAACTGAAGATCCGGCAGCAGGAGGAAGCGAAACAGAAGTTGCCTCTTTGAGGCCTGCATTCGGCATCTAAAGTTGATGTAGGTCAAAAAATCGACCCCCCCTATTTCACAATAAAATAAAACGATTATTTGGCCCTTGGGGAAGTGCTAGCCTTCGCTCCTTCTATAAGAATCCATTGGGAGGAGAACGCATGGCATTGGTCAATCCCCACGGCGGGGGTGCGCTGAAGCCCCTGCTGCTGCAGGGCGAGGCGCTGAAGGCCGAGCTGGCGCGCGCCCAGGCGCTACCCAAGATCAAGGTCAGTTCGCGCGAAAAGGGCGACATCATCATGCTGGGCATCGGCGGCTTCACGCCGCTCGACGGCTTCATGACCCACAGCGACTGGCAGGGCGTGTGCGACGGCATGAAGATGGCCAACGGCCTGTTCTGGCCGATTCCCATCACGCTATCCACCGACGAGGTGGTCGCCGACGGCATCAAGACCGGCTCCGATGTGGCGCTGCTCGATCCCGACAGCGGCGAGATCCTCGCCACCCTGAAGGTCACCGAGAAGTACAAGATCGACAAGGCGCACGAGTGCGCCATGGTCTTCAAGACCACCGACCTGGAGCACCCCGGCGTCAAGATGGTGATGGAGCAGGGCGACGTGAACCTCGCCGGCCCCGTCAAGGTGCTCTCGCAGGCCGAGTTCCCCTCGAAGTACGGCGAACTTTTCATGACCCCGGCGCAGACCCGCGCCCTGTTCGATTCCTACGGCTGGTCCAAGGTTGCCGCCTTCCAGACGCGCAATCCGATGCACCGCTCGCACGAGTACCTGGCCAAGGTGGCGATCGAGACCTGCGACGGCGTGCTGATCCACTCGCTGCTCGGCAACCTCAAGCCCGGCGACATTCCCGCCGACGTGCGTTCCGATGCGATCGCGACGCTGGCCGAACACTATTTCGTCAAGAAGACCGTGGTGCAGGCCGGCTATCCGCTCGACATGCGCTACGCCGGCCCGCGCGAGGCGCTGCTGCATGCCCTGTTCCGCCAGAACTACGGATGCTCGCACCTCATCGTCGGCCGCGACCATGCCGGCGTCGGCAGCTACTACGGCCCGTTCGACGCGCACCACATTTTCGACGAACTGCCGAAGGGCTCGCTGGAAACCCAGCCATTGAAGATCGACTGGACGTTCTGGTGCTACAAGTGCGGCGGTATGGCCTCCGCCCGTACCTGCCCCCACGGCGATGCCGACCGCCTGCTGCTCTCCGGCACCAAGCTGCGCAAGATGCTGTCGGAAGGCGACGACGTGCCGGCGGAGTTTTCCCGGCCGGAAGTGCTGGAAATCCTGCGCAAGTACTACGCGGGACTGACTGAAAAGGTCGAGATCAAGCTGGCCGGTCATTCGGCCCGGTAGGTTTTTTGGATTGCGCCGGCAAATGATTGCCGGCGTCGTTTTTTAGGAGAAGGAAGATGCCAACTTTTGTACGTACCGACAAGTGCGATGGCTGCAAGGGTCAGGACAAGACCGCCTGCATGTATATCTGCCCGCATAACCTGATGAAGCTGGACAAGGACGGCGCCGATACGGGCCATGCCATGAAGGCCTTCAACCAGGAACCCGAGCAGTGCTGGGAGTGCTACTCCTGCGTCAAGATCTGCCCGCAGAACGCCATCGAAGTGCGCCACTATGCCGACATCGTTCCGCTGGGCGGCTCGGTGCAGCCCCTGCGCGGTTCCGACTCCATCATGTGGACCATCAAGTTCCGCAACGGCACCCTGAAGCGCTTCAAGTTCCCGATCCGCACCACTTCCGAGGGCTCGATCGACCCCTACGGCGGCAAGCCGATGCCGAAGATGGCGGACCTCGACAAGCCGGGCGTCTTCACCAAGGACGTCATGGGCGGCTACCGCGCCGGCAAGGCCGACGAACTGATCCGCGTGAAGTAAGCGACCGAATAAACAATCCACTTTCAAGGTGACTGCAATGTCTGGAACTTTTGACAAACCCGAGATCGTCCAGGAAGACCTGGATATCCTGCTGATCGGCGGCGGCATGGCCTGCTGCGGAACCGCATACGAAATGATGCGCTGGGCCGAGGCCGTCAAGGCCGAGACCGGCACCGAACTGAAGATCAAGCTGGTCGACAAGGCCGCCATGGACCGCTCCGGCGCCGTGGCCCAGGGCCTGTCCGCCATCAACACCTACATCGGCCCGGAGCAGGACCCGGCCGACTACGCCCGCATGGTCTCCAACGACCTGATGGGCATCACCCGCGACGACCTGGCCTACGACCTCGGCCGCAACGTCGACGACTCCGTGCACCTCTTCGAGGAGTGGGGCCTGCCGATCTGGAAGACCGACGCCGACGGCGTGCGTCATGATGGCGCCGAGTCGCAGCGCGAAGGCCTGCCCGCCCTGAAGGACGGCGGCAAGCCGGTGCGCTCGGGCAAGTGGCAGATCATGATCAACGGCGAATCCTACAAGTGGATCGTCGCCGAAGCCGCCAAGAAGGCGCTCGGCCTCGACCGCATCCAGGAGCGCGTCTTCATCGTCAAGCTGGTGAACGACAAGAACGACCCGTCGCGCATCGCCGGCGCCGTCGGCTTCTCCGTGCGCGAGAACAAGATCTACGTGTACAAGGCCAAGGCCGTCATGCTGGCCGCCGGCGGCTGCGTCAACCTGTTCCGTCCGCGTTCCGTGGGCGAGGGCACGGGCCGCGCCTGGTACCCGGTGTGGAACGCCGGTTCGACCTACGCCATGGCTGCCGAAGCCGGCGCCGAACTGACCATGATGGAAAACCGCTTCGTGCCGGCCCGCTTCAAGGACGGCTACGGCCCGGTCGGCGCCTGGTTCCTGCTCTTCAAGGCGCAGGCCACCAACGCCTACGGCGAGAACTACATGACCAAGAACAAGGAGATGCTGAACGACTACCCGCCCTACGGGCAGGCCGCCGTTCCCGCCTCCTGCCTGCGCAACCACCTCATGCTGAAAGAGATGAAGGAAGGCCGCGGCCCGATTTACATGGACACCGTTACCGCGCTGGCCAAGCTGCGCGAGACGCTGACGCCGAAGGAAGTGAAGCACCTGGAAGCGGAAGCCTGGGAAGACTTCCTCGACATGTGCATCGGCCAGTGCGGCATCTGGGTTGGCGAGAACATCGAGCCGGAGAAGAAGATGTCCGAGCTGATGCCGACCGAGCCCTACCTGCTCGGCTCGCACTCCGGCTGCTGCGGCATCTGGGTGTCCGGCCCGACCGACGTCGGCGCACCGACCACCGAAGAGTATGACGGCGTCCCGGCGCACCTGCCGAAGGGCTGGAACTGGGGCTACCGCTCCATGACCACCGTCAAGGGCCTGTTCACCGCCGGCGACGGCGTCGGCGCCTCCGGCCACAAGTTCTCCTCCGGTTCGCACACCGAAGGCCGCCTGGCCTCGAAGGCGATGGTCAAGTACGCCCTCGACAACAAGGACTGGAAGGTCGAACTGGACACCGATCCCGCCGTCCTCGCCGAGGAGATCTACAAGCCGGTGCGCAACTTCATCGAGCACAAGGACTACTCCACCGCCATCGACGTGAACCCGCACTACATCACGCCGAAGATGCTGCAGATGCGCCTGCAGAAGATCATGGACGAGTACGTTGCCGGCGTCGCCACCTACTACAACACCAACGACAAGATGCTTGCCGTGGCGGAAGAGAAGCTGGAGATGCTCAAGGAAGACGCCCAGAGGATGCGCGCCAAGGACCTGCACGAGCTGCTGCGCGCCTGGGAGAACTACCACCGCATCCTGACTGCCGAAGCGCACATGAAGCACATCCAGTTCCGCGAGGAATCCCGCTACCCGGGCTTCTACTACCGCACCGACAAGAATTTCGTCGATGAGCAGAACTGGCATTGCTTCGTGAATTCGGTGTACGACAAGCAGTCGAAGAAGTGGACCTGCTTCAAGCGCAAGCATGTCGACCTGGTCGACAAGTCGAAGCTGTTCAAGGCGGCCGCGCACTAAGCCGTCCGCAGGTTGTTGCAAACGCAACCGGGCGCCGCGAGGCGCCCGGTTTGCTTTCAAGCCCCCATTCCCCTTCTGTTGTGCGGGTTGGTGGATTGCAGCGTCCCGGACTATGATTCGGGAAATCAAGTCAGTGAAGGATCAAGAGGTATGAGCATGGACACCTACATGGCGAAGGACCTGCCGTTTCCCGAGAGCCCGGTCGTGCCGGAGATGGTCGACGGATCCAAGACGATCCAGTTCCAGTGCCGCAAGGGCATCGCCTGCTGGAACGCCTGCTGCAGCAATATCGACATCTCGCTGACCCCCTACGACATCCTGCGCCTGAAGCGCCGGCTGGGGCTGGCTTCGGCGGCCTTCCTGCAGCAGTACGCCGTGCCCTACGAGATGGAGAAGGACGGCATCGCCGGCATCAAGATGAAGCCGGTCGAGGGCGGCAGCGCCTGCCAGTTCATGAAGCCCGAGGGCTGCGGCGTCTACGAGGACCGCCCCACCGCCTGCCGCTATTATCCGGTGGCGCTGCTTTCCATGCGCCGGCAGGACGAATATACGGACACGCACTCCTACGCGCTGGTGAAGGAGGCGCACTGCCTCGGCCACAACGAGCCGCGCAGCCTGACGATCGACGAATACCGCGCCGAGCAGGGGCTGAAGGAATATGACGAGCAGGGCCGCGGCTGGCGCCAGCTGGTGCTGAAAAAAATGTCCTCCGGCCCGACGGTGGGCAAGCCCTCGGTAAAGAGCCGCCAGCTGTTCTTCATGACCTGCTACGACATCGACACCTTCCGTGCTTTCGTCGACAGCGGCCCGTTCAAGGAACTCTACGACGTGCCGGAGGCCGAGCGCCAGGCGATGCTCGGCGATTCGCTGGAGAGCGAAGAGGCCCTCATGCAGTTCGGCTTCCGCTTCCTGCGCCAGGTGCTGTTCGGCGAGGAGAGCATTCCCCTGCACCAGGAAGCGGCGGACAAGCGCCGCGAACAGGCGCGCACGAAGGCGCAACAGGCCGAGCGCGAGGCGGCCGAGCGGCTGGCGCGCGAGGAAGATCCCCGCGACGAGGGCTTCGACGATTGAGCGCTGACGCCGGCCCGCGCGGGATCGCGCCGCAGCTGGCGCGCATCGTTGCGGAGCCCTACTACCAGCCAATTGGCGACGAGGTGGCGCTGTTCGAGTCGGCGCATCGCCGCCGCCTGCCGGTGCTGCTGAAGGGGCCGACCGGCTGCGGCAAGACGCGCTTCGTCGAATACATGGCCTGGCGCCTGCAGCGGCCGCTGGTGACGGTGGCCTGCCACGACGACCTGACCACCGCCGACTTGGTCGGCCGCTATCTCATCGTCGGCAACGAAACCGTGTGGGTGGACGGCCCGCTCACCGCCGCCGTGCGCGCCGGCGCCATCTGCTACCTCGACGAGATCGTCGAGGCGCGCAAGGACACCACGGTGGTGATCCATCCCCTGGCCGATGCGCGCCGCATCCTCGCCGTGGACAAGCGCGGCGAACTGGTGGCCGCGCCCGCCGACTTCATGCTGGTGGTGTCCTACAACCCCGGCTACCAGAGCGTGCTGAAGGAGATCAAGCCATCCACGCGCCAGCGCTTCGTCGCGCTGGACTTCGATTATCCCGAAGCCGCCATCGAGGCCGGCATCGTCGCCGCGGAAGGCGGAGTCGACGCCCAAACGGCGCGCCGCCTGGTGAAGCTGGCCGAACTGACGCGCAATCTGAAGGGCGCCGGGCTGGACGAGGGCGCCAGCACGCGCCTGCTGGTGCATGCCGCCCAGCTGATTGCCGACGGCGTGCAGCCGGCGACGGCCTGCACCGCCGCCGTCGCGCGGGCGCTCACCGACGATCCCGAGATGACGGGGACGCTCGATGACCTCGTCCACGCCGTCTTCTAGAAAGCTTTTTTCCAACGAACTCGAGCAGCGCCTCGACGAGTTGCTGTTCGCTTCGACCTCGCACCGTTCGGCGAAGGGCATTGCCGACGGCCTCGAGCGCCTCAGGCGCGAACAACAGGAGCGCGTGCTGCACTGGGTCGGCGTCGCCGCCCAGTCGTATGCCGAGATCGGCTATCTTGTCGCCACACTGGCGCCGCGCGCCCTCGAGCGGCTCGACGCTGCAGGCTTCGAGGCCTGGGTGCTGGCCGGACTGGATGCCTACGACCGCCTGGGCGGACAGCATGCCATGGCGCTGCTGCGCGACCTCGAGGGGTTCTGTGCGGCACGCGAGCATGCGCCGGCGGCGGCACGGTTCGCCGACATCGAAGTGCGTCTTGCGCGCTTCATTCAAGGACTTTCCGGCCGTGCCCTCGCGCTTTCCGCAGGCACCTTCCCGCACACCGACACCGAGACCGTCTTCCTGCCGGCGCAGCTGGCATCGTTGCCGACGCAGGACGGCAACCGCCGCCTGTACAAGGCGACGGCGGCGCTGTTGTGGGCGCAGACGCGCTACGGTACCTTTGGCTCGTCGGCCGTGGATATCCAGTCGGCACTCGCGCGCTGGCCGGATCGCGAGCGGGCCCTGCGCTGGTTCGCCGCGCTGGAGGCGGTGCGCCTCGAAGTGGTGCTGGGCGCGGAGCTGCCCGGCCTCGCCGCCGAGATTGCCGCGCTGCGCGGCCCCTGGCCGCAGGAATTGCGCCCAGCCGTCGAACGGCTCGGCCGAGCCGATGCCGCCGTATCCCACAGCCTGACTTTTCTCGCCGAATGCATGGCCGGCGATGCGGAACCGCCGCTGCTGCCGCACGCCGGCGCGATCGATATCGAGGCCGCGCTGCGCGTGCGCGCGGCGCGTATCGCGCGCGAGGCCGAGGTCGTGCGACGCGCGCTGTCGACCCTGAAGGGTTTCGGCGGCCGCCAGGGCGCCGGCGAGCAGGCGCCGGCGGTGAATCTGGAGGGGGGCAAGCTCGAGTTCAGCCTCGACGGCGAGGCGCTGGCGCTGCCGCCCGAGGCGCAGGCGGCAGCGCAGTCGCTGCTGCAGGACCTCGGCGAACTGCCTCCGGAATGCCTGGTGCCGGCCGGCCCGGGCGCCTGGCTGCCGACCGAGCGCGAGGTGGGGGAAGGCGGCGGCGAGGATGCCCTGACCAGCCACCGCGAGCCGCACCGCCGCTACGACGAATGGGACTACCGCCGCCGTGCCTACCGCCGCGGCTGGTGCCATCTCTTCGAAGTGGCCCTGGCGCCGGGCGATGCCGACTACGTGGCAGAAGTCAGCCTGCGCAACACGGCACTGATCCGCCAGATCCGCCGGCGCTTCGAGATGCTGCGCGGCGAGGACCGCCTGCTCGGCCGCCAGCCCGAGGGCGAGGAGGTCGACGTCGACGCTCTGGTCGAGGCGGCGGGCGACCGCGCCAGCGGCGCCGAGCCCTCGGCGCGCCTGTTCTGCCGCCGCATCCGCAACGAGCGCTCGCTGGCGGCGATGTTCATGGTTGACATGAGCGGCTCGACCAAAGGCTGGGTAAACGACGCCGAGCGCGAGTCGCTGGTGATGCTGTGCGAGGCGCTGGAGACGCTGGGCGATGCCTACGCCATCTACGGCTTCTCCGGCTGGACGCGCACGCGCTGCGACATCTACCCGGTGAAGCGCTTCGACGAACGCTACGACGCGGCCGTACGCGGGCGCATCGCCGCCATCGAGGCGAAGGACTACACGCGCATGGGCGTCGCCATCCGCCACCTGACGCAACTGCTCGAAGCGCAACCGGCGCGGCACAAGCTGCTGGTGACCTTGTCGGACGGCCGGCCCGACGATTTCGGCGACGAGTATCGCGGCCACTACGGCATTGAGGACACGCGCCGCGCATTGCAGGAGGCGCACGAGTGCGGCGTGCGCAGCTACTGCATCACCATCGATCGCCATGGCGCCGACTATCTGCCGCGGCTGTATGGCCCGGCGCGCTATACCGTGCTCGACGACGCGCGCAAGCTGCCCCTGAAAGTAGCCGAGATCTATCGCCGGCTGGCAACCTGAGCGTCGGAACAATGGATTTGGGCTAAAATGCCGTTCCTTTTTCCGGCGCCCGCGCCGGCATTGCGACCAACAGGAGTGATCAAGTGCAGCTTGCGTGTCTGGATCTCGAAGGCGTGCTGGTCCCCGAAATCTGGATCGAGTTCGCCAAACGGACGAACATCCCCGAGCTGTCTCGCACCACGCGTGACGAGCCCGATTACGACAGGCTGATGCAGGGGCGCCTGGCCATCCTGGCGCAGCACAAGCTCGGCCTGCCCGACATCCAGAAGGTGATCGCCGAGATGGGGCCGCTGTCCGGCGCGCGCGAGTTCCTCGACTGGCTGCGCGAGCGTTTCCAGGTGGTGATCCTCTCCGACACCTTCTACGAGTTCGCCATGCCGCTGATGCAGCAGCTCGGCTATCCGGCGCTGCTCTGCCACAAGCTGGAAGTGGATGCCGGCGGCGTCGTGCGCAACTACGTGCTGCGCCAGCCGGAAGCCAAGCGCGAATCGGTCAAGGCCTTCCGCACACTCAACTTCAAGACCATCGCCGCCGGCGATTCCTACAACGACACCGCCATGCTGGCCGAAGCCGACGCCGGCATCCTGTTTCGCCCGCCGCAGAACGTCATCGACGAATTCCCGCAGTATCCGGTTACGCGCAGCTACGAGGAGCTGGCCGCTGCCTTTGAGGCGGCCAGCCGGTCGATATAAGTCCTTTCCCTAGCGCCCATACGCTGCGAATCCAGGCCGCACGGCCAGCCACTGGCTTGAGGACTACTTGCGGATTCCCGTTTTGTGGAGACCTTCCAGCGAGCCTCTGGTAGCGAACTTGACTATCACATATGGCGGATGCCTAATGAGCATTCGGGCTTCGTTTAACTGGGGAGGTTGCGATGCGTAGAGACTGCCTGCGATATCTGGTCGTTTCACTGTTTTTTCTCGCAGCTCAAGCCCGTGCGGGGGAGGTTATCGGCAATACATTCATCGGCGAGAGATTCGGATATATAGAACTGACTTCCGTCGATGGCAAATGGGAGATTGTCGATAGAGAGAAGGACGCGAACAATGATATGGCGGGTCCCGTTGCCGATTTCAAATTCAAGGAGCCCATCTCGGGTGTCAAACCCGTCACCTTTAATGCCCTGGGATTCAGAAAAGTCGACCAGTCGATAACAGTTGACTTTCTCATCAAGACGCTTAGGGATGCATGGAGCCAGCAGGGAGGAGAGATGGATTCCGTGGAGGCGGGTCGGATTTCCGGTAAGAAGGTCTGGATTACGGAAAAGCGAATCACCCTCAAGGGAAACCATGCCCATGGACGAGACATTCTCCTGGAGGGCGAAAAGGCGGTATTTGTCATTTCCGTCGTCGTTCTTGCGGCCGCCTACCCCGAGGCCAAGCGATTACTCGAGGAGCTTGCCGCTTCGGCTAAATACTGAGCTTCGCTGCAATGCTGACAGGAAGCATGAGCCGTATTCCCAGAGTGCGCCTGTGGGTCCTGGCCGTAACGGTTTGCCTGGCGGCCTATTCCAACCCTGTCCTGCCCCAGGAACCCTCCCCTTTCGAGAGGGCCGAAGCGGCCCTCCGCCAGGGCGCCTATGTCGACGCACTGAAAATCCTTCGCGGCATTCAAAATGCCTCCTCCGAGGTGATTCGTTGCGACGCCCTGATCGGTCTGGGCCAACTGTATATTGCCCTGACCGAGCTGAGTAAGGCGAAAGACTACCTTGAGCAGGCGCGCGAATTGGCCGATCGTTTGGGTACGCCCGGCCCACGTGCCCGCATCCTTGTGATGCAGGCACGGCTCGATCTGCTGCAGACGCGCTATGGGCGTGCCAGCGAGCGCCTGCAGCAGGCACATGATCTTGCTCTTGAAACAACCGATACTGCAGTCCAATTGGAAGTATTGCGCTGGCGCGCCGAGTTGCAACAGCGGCAAGGCGACTCCGTCGGTGCCGAGCGTTCGATTGCAGTTGGACTGGCCATGGCGACAGCCGGCAAGGACCGCGGTGCACTGGCCTTTGCCGTGGCGCAGCAAGCCGCGTATCACGCCCGGCGTGCGAACTATCGCCCGGCCCTCGAGTTATGGCAGGAAGTGCTGGGGCAATTTCGCAGTCTCGGCTATGTCCCGAGCGAGGCGCAGGCCATTCTCAGCCTTGGCGAACTGTATTACGAGCTGGGGTTGATCGGCGATGCCGTGCAAATGCTTTCGGATGCGCTGCGCCGGTACCGCACCCTGGCCGATCCCGTGGGCGAAGTGCGAGCACTGATCCGACTCGGCAGCGCCCACTTGCGGTTGAAAGAGCCGGAAAAGGCGCTTAACTATGCCGAAAGCGCCCTTACCACTGCCCGCAAGCGGCACGATTACATAGGCGAGGGCGAGGCGCTTGTTCAGCTCGGTGAGTTATGGCTGGAACATAAGGTGCCGGGACGGGTTTTGATGCCGGACCCGGGCATTGCACTCAAGCACCTCAAGTCCGCGATGGAAATTTACCGTGATGCGGGAGATCGGTATGCGGAGTCGAGAACCTATCTCAAGGTCGGCGCGGCCTATCTGGCAGCAAACCAGCCAAGGGTCGCCGCAAGGGTGTTCGAGGAAGTCCGGAAGGGCGCCATGCAAACGGGAGACGAAGAGACCATGTGGCAAGCGTTGCGCGGCGAGGGGAGGGCCTTCGCGATGGTCAAGGAGTTCTCGGAGGCCGCCAAGCGTTACAGTGAGGCGGTTGAAATTCTCGAGCGCGCCTACCAGCGAACTGCGGGGCTCGGTCAGGAGGCACGTAGCGCATTTCTCGGTGATAGGCGGGGATTGTTCGAGGAGTACATCGATGTTCTGATGCACGGCGAGCCATCCGCTGCGGGCCAGAATTTGATGAAAATTGCGTTTGGAATTTCTGAACTAGCCCGCAGCCGTCAGTTCAGCGAGATGCTTGCCGGCGCGGGAGCGGAGCGGGCTGCAGGCAGGGAGGGCTCGCACCTGCGGAAAATGATCGAATCAGAAAGGAATCTGCAAAACGATTATGGCCAGGTGACCAAATCGCTTGCATCGCTCGGCGGCGGCGCCAGGGAAGAATTGGCCCAGTTGCAGGCGCGACAGCAGTCGCTAAGAACTGCACTCGACGGGATTCAGTCGGAGATCGCTAAAACCTTTCCCCGCTTTGCTGAACTTTCCAAGCCGCGTCGCTTTACTGTTGCGGACATCCAGGCTGTGCTTGCGCCCGACGAGACTCTGCTCTCCTATTTCGTGATGCGGGGCCAGTCGGTGGTTTTCGTCCTTGACCGCAAATCATTTCGTGCCGTGCCACTGGCTCTAGGGCGTGGCATGGTGCGCCAGCTGGTGGATCGCTTCCGGCGCCCATTTACCGAAATGCAAGGCGTAGATGATTTGCATCGTTGGCGGCCGGAAACGGCCGTGGAGCTCTACGAAAAGGTGGCGGCAGACGTTGCCCCGCTGTTGTCGAAGCACGGGCGGCTAATCATCGCAGGCGATGATGCCTTGTATACCTTGCCATTTGAAGCGCTTCTTGTAGGCGACAGCAAGGTTGCGCCATCTGGCGGCGGACCGATCTTTCGTGAATACGCGACACTCCCTTGGTTCGGCGACCGCTACTCCATCGGTTATGTTCCGTCGGCGGGGGCATTGCTGACAATGCGAAGGGAGGGACGTGCAGGAGCATGGAAACAATCGTTCATTGCGTTTGCAGACCCCGATTTCGGCTCCGATTCTGCTACCGAGGATGCTCTTGCCACCAAGGGTGGCCTTTATGGAGCAATGCTTGCTCGTTCCACGGGAGTCAAAGGCATCCCGCGGCTGCCGGAAACAGCCGATGAGGCTGCAGCTGTGAACAAGGTACTGGGCGGGAAGGGGCAGCTGTTCTTGCGAAGCAGGGCAAGCGAAAGCCTAGTTTATGAAACGAATTTGATCGGCACGCGCTACCTGATGTTCTCCACGCACGGCTTGCTAGGCGGCGATTTTTCTTCATTGGGCCAGCCCGCCTTGGCGATGTCACTGGTTAACAACCCGGCAGGAATAGACGGCTTCCTGACGATGAGCGAGGTGCTCGGGCTTAGATTGGACGCGGATGTGACGGTGCTGTCCGCCTGCAATACAGCTGGCGAACCGGAAAATGCCCGCGGAGGCGAGGGATTTGCCGGACTGACGCGTTCTTTCATGTATGCCGGCACGCGTAGTTTGGTAGTCTCCCATTGGCCTGTCGGAAGCCGAGCGACCGTTGCGTTGATGACAGAGTTCTTTAAAGAGCTTGCGGCTGGGCGTTCAAAGCCGCTGGCACTTGCCAATGCCCGTCGAAAAGTACGCCAGATGGTGCAGCAGGGCGTCCAACTGGCCCATCCATTTTTCTGGGCCCCATTCGTCTTGGTGGGTGACCCGCTCTGAAAAAGAAAGCCCCGGCTGGCCGGGGCTTCTTTAGGGAGGTTTTCAGCTACTTCTTTGCGATCTCTTCCAGCTTCGTCGCCTTGATCAGCTGGCCGTCGAGGCCGGCCTCCTTCGCCGAGCCGCCGTAGGCGATGGTCATCAGCTGGCTGTAGTAGAGCACCGGCATGCTGAATTTCGTGCCCTGCTTCTTGTTGATCTCGCTCTGGTAGATCTCGACGTTGGCCTGGCACAGCGGGCAGGGCGTGACGATCATCTCGGCGCCGTGGTCGTAGGCCGACTCGACGATGTCGCGGATCTGCTTCTGCGACTTTTCCGGCTCGGAGAAGGCCAGGGCGCCGCCGCAGCAGGTGACCTTCTGGTCGTAGGGCACGGCCTCGCCGCCGACGGTCTCCACCAGCTTGTCGAGGTATACCGGGTTCTCGAAGGATTCGCCGGCGATGCCGAAGGGGCGGTTGGTCTGGCAGCCGACGTAGCCGGCGAACTTGATGCCTTGCAGCGGCTTCACGACCGGCTGCTTGAGGGCATCGTAGCCGAGGTCCTCGATCAGCACCTCGACCATGTGGCGGATCGGCGTCGTGCCCTGGTACTGCAGGCCGGCGGCGGCGAGCGCCTCGTTGGTCTCCTTGAGCAGCACCTCGCTGTGGTCGAGCCGCTCCTTGACTTCACGCTGGGCCAGCCAGCAGGCGGCGCAGGTGGCGACCATCTCCTTGCCCGGCATGTGCGTTTCGGCCAGGGCAAAGTTGCGCGCCGAGAGCGCCAGGCGCGGCAGCTCGCCACCCTCGGCGTAGCCGATCGAGGCGCCGCAGCAGTTCCAGTCGGGGATCTCGGTGATGGTGACGTCGAGCTTGTCGCACATGGCGTTGACCGACGTCAGGTAGTTCGATGCGGAAGCGCCCTTTTGCGAAGAGCAGCCGGGGTAGAACGCGTATTCTTTCTTTGCCATTTGGTTTCTCCGTCTGGGCTTACTTGGCGAAGCCCTTCTTGCGGTCCTCGATCTCGCGCGCCTTGGCGATCATGGCCTGGAGGCCGGCCTGGTCCTTGACGCCGTGGCCGCCGAGGATTTCCATCGGGTTGAGGCGCTTGGCTTTCATCAGTCCAAGGCCGACCGCCTGCATGTTGAGGGCGTTCTTGATGCCCTGCACGAAGCCGTCCTTGAAGTAGAGGGCCAGCGAGAACGTCAGTTCGTTGACGCGGCCCTTCTTGATCAGGTTGTTCCAGAACAGCGTGGCGGTGGCCTGCGTCGGCTGCCCCTTCGGCGCCAGGCCGAGGCGGTGGGCGTAGTTGGCCAGGCCGTGCATGATGTGCGTGATCGGCAGCTGGCGCGGGCAGCGCACGATGCAGTTGTAGCAGGAGGTGCACATCCACATCGAGTCGGAAGTCAGCACTTCCTCGCGCTTGCCGGCGCGGATCATCATGAAGATTTCCTGCGGCGGATGCGCCCAGGCCGGGCCGAGCGGGCAGGAGCCGGCGCAGACGCCGCACTGCATGCACATCTTGACCCAGTGGCCTTCCTCGACGTTCTTCTCGACCTCCTTGAGGAAGTCGTTGCGGTAGCGGGCAGTGGCTTGTTCGCTCATTTCGCGCTCCTCAGGCGAAGCCCTTCATGGGGCTCATGCCGATTTCCTTGATCTTCTCGGCGTATTCGTTGATGAGCTGTGGCACGCGCTCGATGTCGGTGATGGCGACTTCGTAGGTGGCAACGCGCTCGGTCTCCAGGCCCATCTGCTTGAGCGTGTCGTCGACCTTGCTCATGCGGTAGCTGGCCATTTCCGAGCCCTTGACGAAGTGGCACTGGTAGTCCTCGCCTTTCTTGCAGCCCATCATCATGACCCCGTCCCAGCCGCCGTTGAGGGCGTCGGTGATCCAGATGGTGTTCACCGAGCCGAGGCAGCGCACCGGAATCGCGCGCACGAACGCGGAATAGACCTTGCGCTGCATGCCGGCCATGTCCAGCGCCGGGTAGGCGTCGTTCTCGCAGGCGAGGATGAGGATGCGCGGCTTCTCGGAGAATTCGTCGGGCATGTCGACCGCCTTGATCTGCATGCCGACGGTGTCCACCGAGTAGTTCTCGAAGGAGATGACGCGCACCGGGCAGGCGCCCATGCAGGTACCACAGCGGCGGCAGCGCGACTCGTTGAACACCGGGAAGCGCTTCTCGTCCTCGTCGATGGCGCCGAAGGGGCATTCCACCGTGCAGCGCTTGCACTGCGTACAGCCTTCCAGGCGCACGATCGGGTAGGACAGGTCGCCGGCGCGCGGATGCGCGGCGCGGCCGAGGCTGGCGTTCTCCACCGCCTGGATGGCCTTCATGGCGGCGCCGGTGGCGTCCTCGACGGCCTGCGTCATGTCCATCGGCCGGCGCACGGGGCCGGCGGCGTAGATGCCGGTGCGGCGCGTCTCGTAGGGGAAGCAGATGAAGTGCGAGTCGGCGAAGCCACTCTTCAGCTGCGGCATGTCCTTGCCCTGGCGGTAGTTCAGGTTGAGGATGGAGATCGGCTTGACCTCCATCTTGGCGACCTCTTCCTCCGGAATGTCGATGTTCATGCCGGAGTTGGCCACCATGCCGGTGGCGAGGACGACGAGGTCGGCCTCGACG
>CAJPFL010000027.1 GCA_905339315.1 Rhodocyclaceae bacterium | reverse complement strand
AGCGCCGGCCGCTTCGAACTGCAGATCGCCGACGCCGACGGCATGAACGCGCAGACGGCGCTGGCCTCGCGCGAGCCGATCATCTCGCCGGCCTGGTCGCCCGACGGCAGCCGCCTCGCCTACGTCTCCTTCGAAGCGAAGAAGCCGGTGATCTACGTGCATTCGCTCGCCAGCGGCAGCCGCCATGTCGCCGCCAACTTCAAGGGCTCCAATTCGGCGCCGGCCTGGTCGCCCGACGGCCGCAAGCTGGCGGTGGTGCTGACCAAGGACGGCGCCTCGCAGCTGTATTCGCTGAATGCCGACGGCAGCGGCGCGGTGCGGCTGGCCTCGTCCGCCGGCATCGACACCGAGCCGTTCTTCTCGCCCGACGGCCAGTTCATCTATTTCACCTCGGACCGAGGCGGCAGCCCGCAGGCCTACCGCATTTCATCCGGCGGCGGCAGCGCGCAGCGCATCACCTTCGAAGGCAGCTACAACGTCACGCCGCGCCTCTCGCCCGACGGCAAGAGCATGGCCTACGTGACGCGCAACGGCGGGCGCTTCCAGCTCGCCCTGATGGACCTGGCCACGCGCCAGACGCAGATCCTCACCGACTCGGACAAGGACGAATCCCCCAGCTTCGCGCCCAACGGCCGCATGATCCTGTATGCCTCGGAGATCGGCGGGCGCGGCGTGCTCGCCGCCGTCTCCAGCGACGGCCGCGTCAAGCAGAAGCTCTCGGTGCAGGCGGGCGACGTGCGCGAGCCGGCATGGGGCCCCTTTTTGAAACATTGATCGCCTACTGGAGAAAATCATGCGCAAGCAATTATTGATGGTCCTGGGAGCAGCCCTGATTGCCGGCTGCGGCACCACGGTAGACCCGGAGCAGTCCGGCGCCCCGGTGGAAGACCGCGGCGCCCGGAAGATCGACGGCACCGAAGTCAAGCCGGTGACGGCCGGCGATCCGATGGGCACCGCCCTGGCGGCGGTGAAGCAGGGCGTGCTGGCCCAGCGCAGCGTCTTCTTCGACTACGACAGCTACGTCATCAAGGACGAATTCAAGTCGCTGGTCGAGGCGCATGCCCGGTTCCTCGTCGCCAACCCGAAGGTGAGGATGCTCATCCAGGGCAACGCCGACGAGCGCGGCAGCCGCGAATACAACCTGGCCCTCGGCCAGAAGCGCGCCGAGGCGCTGAAGAAGATGCTGCTGCTGCTCGGCGCCCGCGAAGACCAGGTCGAGGCCGTCAGCCTGGGCGAGGAGAAGCCGCGCTGCAGCGAGGCGGGCGAGGCCTGCTGGTCGAAGAACCGCCGCGACGACATGCTCTACACGGGCGAGTTCTAAGGCATGAAGCGCCGCCTGGCCGCCCTGCTGCTCGTGCTTGCGCTGCCGGCGCACGGCGCCCTCTTCGACGACGAGGAGGCGCGCAAGCGCGTCGAGGCGCTGCGCGTTGAAGTCAATGCGCGGATGGAGAAGCTGGAGGCCGCCTCGCGCGGGCAGATCGAGCTGGCCAACCAGATCGAGACGCTCAAGGCCGAGGTGGCGAGGCTGCGCGGCCAGATCGAGGTGCTGACGAACGAAATCGAGTCGACGCAGAAGCGCCAGAAGGATTTCTATGTCGATCTCGACACGCGCCTGCGCAAGCTGGAACCGCAGGCCGGCGCCGAGGGCATGCCGGCCGGCGCCGCCAGGCCGGCGGCCGACCCGGCGGCGGAGACGCGCGACTACGAAGCGGCGCTGAACCTCTTCAAGGCCGGCAAGCACAAGAGCGCGCAAGCCGCCTTCCTCGCCTTCATCAAGGCCTATCCGGCCAGCCCCTTCCTGCCCTCGGCGCACTACTGGGCCGGCAGCGCGCACTACCAGACCGGCGAGTACAAGAAGGCGATGGAGCTGTTCACCAAGCTGGCCACCACCTGGCCGGAGGATGCCAAGGCGCCCGACGCGCTGCTCGGCCAGGCAAATTGCCAGCAGGAAAGCGGCGACGCCAAGGGGGCGAGGAAGACGCGGGAGACGCTCGTCGCCAAGTATCCGGACAGCGCCGCCGCCGCGGTTGCCCGGCAGCGCCTGGCGCCGACGCCGCCACCGAAGAAGAAGTAGCTGGAGGGCCGCGGGCGAATGCCCGCGACAATACGCCCATGACCGACCGCTCCGCCACGCTCCGCGTCACCGAGATCTTCCATTCACTGCAGGGCGAGAGCAGCCGCGCCGGCCTGCCGACGGTTTTCGTGCGCCTGACCGGCTGCCCGCTGCGCTGCGCCTGGTGCGACACCGACTATGCCTTTTCCGGCGGCGAGACGATGACGCTCGGCGAGGTGCTGGTCGAGGTGGCGCGGCATGGCGCCCGCCAGGTCTGCGTCACCGGCGGCGAGCCGCTGGCGCAGAAGGCCTGCCTGCCGCTGCTCAAGGCGCTCTGCGATGCCGGCTACTCGGTGTCGCTGGAAACCAGCGGCGCGCTCGACATCGCGCAGGTCGATGCGCGCGTCTCGCGCATCATGGATCTGAAGGCGCCCGCCTCCGGCGAGGCGGACAGGAACCACTGGGAGAACCTCGACCGGCTGAATGCCGGCGACGAGATCAAGATCGTGCTCGCCGACGAGGCGGACTACGATTGGGCAAAGTCAGTCCTCGGGGCACGGCAACTGGATGCGATCTGCCCGGTGCTGCTCTCGCCGGTGGCGGGAAAGCTCGATGCGAAACGCCTGGCCGAATGGGTGCTGCGCGACAAGCTGCCTGTCAGGGTGCAGCTGCAGCTGCACAAGCTCATCTGGGGAAGCGAGAGGGGACGCTGATGTGGGAGCGGCCTACCGGCGGCGATCTCCCCGTTCAGCACACCGGCGCGCCGTAGGCGCGCGAAAAGGGAATCGGCCCCGACAGCGCCAGCCGGTCGTCGTCGCCGAGCACGACGCCCTCCTCGAAGCTGCCGCCGAAGGATTTCAGGATGTTGTGGCCGTTGCGCCAGGCGGCGAAGATCTCGCGCTCGGGAATGCCCAGCCGGCGCGCCACCTCGGACGGCGCCGCGCCCGCGGGCAAGGACAGCCGCAGCGGCTCATACTTCGGCACGAAACGCACCAGGCTGTTGTAGAGATGGACCTCGACTTCGATCATGGCACGCATGGTATTGTCCCGCCTGCGCCATTCAATTGACCCGAATCAAACGCGATGATCGAGAAGGAAAAACGCGCCGTCGTGCTGCTCTCCGGCGGCCTCGATTCGGCCACCACCCTGGCCATCGCCCGCGGCGACGGCTTTGCCTGCCATGCCCTGTCGGTGGCCTACGGCCAGCGCCACGCGGCAGAGCTGCAGGCCGCCGCCCGCGTCGCCCGGGCGCTGGGCGCCCGCGAGCACCGCGTCGTCGATGTCGACCTCGGCCAGTTCGGCGGCTCGGCGCTGACCGACCGCAACATCGACGTGCCGATGGGCGGCGTGCAGCCGGGCATCCCCGCCACCTACGTACCGGCGCGCAACACCGTCATGCTGTCGCTGGCGCTGGCCTGGGCGGAGGTATTGGGGGCGCACGACATCTTCGTCGGCGTGAATGCCGTCGACTACTCCGGCTATCCGGACTGCCGGCCGGAATACATCGCCGCCTTCGAGGCGATGGCCAACCTCGCCACCAGGGCGGCAGTCGAAGGCGCGCTATTGCATCTCCACGCCCCCCTGATTGCCCTGTCCAAGGCCGACATCATCCGCCGCGGCAGCGCCCTCGGCGTCGATTACGCCCTCACCGTCTCCTGCTATCAGGCTGACGAGACCGGCGCCGCCTGCGGCCTGTGCGATTCCTGCCGATTGCGCCACGCCGGATTCGCGGCAGCCGGACTGCCCGATCCGACGCATTACAGGACTGCTTGAAACCTTAAATTCAGTGCTGTTATGCGAAGGCAAACAAGACTAATCCACGACGCCCCCGCTTTCTTTAGAATCCGGGGCTTGCGTCCAAAAAATACAGGGCGCCCATCGAGGAGGAAGCATGGAATTCACGATTCACAATCAGGTCCTGACGGCCGTCTTCGTACTGGCGGTGATCCTGGGCGCAGTGGCCAACAAGACCAATTTCTGCACCATGGGCGCCGTCTCGGACTGGGTCAACATGGGCGATACCGGCCGCCTGCGCGCCTGGTTGCTGGCCATGGCCGTGGCCATCCTCGGCGTCGCCGTGCTCGTCGGCACCGGCGGCGCGGCCATCGGCACCGAGACCTTCCCGCCGTATCGCACGCCGTATTTCGCCTGGCTGCGCTACCTCGTCGGCGGCCTGATGTTCGGCGTCGGCATGACGCTGGCCTCGGGCTGCGGCAACAAGACCCTGGTGCGCATCGGCGGCGGCAACCTGAAGTCGCTGCTGGTGCTGGTGATCGCCTCGGCCTGCGCCTACCTCATGCTGTGGACCGACTTCTACGGCATCGTCTTCAATCCATGGATTGCCGCCACCACCGTCGAGCTCGGCAAGGCCGGCATGAACAGCCAGTCGCTGAACGAGTTCTTCGGCACCGGCGCCAGGTCGCAGGCCTTGACGGGGGCGGTCGTCGGCCTCGTGCTCGCCGCCATCGCCTTCGCCTCGAAGGACTTCCGCGGCAACAAGGACAACATCCTGTCCGGCGTCGTCATCGGCCTGATCGTGACGGCCGGCTGGTACATCACCGGCGGCACGATGGGCTCCGCCTGGAAGGAATGGGCCGAACTTGCCGACACCCTGCCGAGCCGGGTCGAGGTTCAGTCGTTCACCTTCATCAGCCCGATGGGCGACACGGCGCGCTTCCTGATGGAGCCGGGCAACCTCGCCAACATCAATTTCGGCGTCACCGCCCTGGCCGGCGTCATCATCGGCTCCCTGCTGTATGCCCTGCTCTCCGGCGGCTTCCGCATCGAGTGGTTCGCCTCCGGCGGCGACTTCCTCAACCACGCCATCGGCGCGGTGCTGATGGGCATCGGCGGCGTGCTGTCGATGGGCTGCACCATCGGCCAGGCCATTACCGGCGTATCGACCCTGGCGATGGGCTCCTTCCTGACCTTCTTCGCCATCGTCGCCGGCGCTGCCGCGACGATGAAGTACCAGTACCGGCGCATGATGCAGGAGGCGTAGAGCGCCTGAAAAATTGACAGTCCGCAGGCCGGCTTCTATAATGCGCGGCTCTTTCGGGGGTCGTTAGCTCAGCTGGTAGAGCAGCGGACTTTTAATCCGTTGGTCGGCGGTTCGAATCCGCCACGGCCTACCAGGAATTCAAGGGGCTGGATGCTTGCATCCAGCCCCTTTTCCTTTGCGGACTAATCCCTTCAGGCTATTCAACCCTCCGGCCTGCTGCGGTTAGGATGCATTTTCCATTTGCAGGAAGACGCCATGCGGACTGAAACCCTAGTTGCAAGGCTTTTCCCCGAGCAGGCTGCGATCAGCGGCCGGGAAAAGCTGATTTCCGCGCTTGCCGCCTTCGCGGCGATCGCCGCGATGATCTGGGCCAGCCAGCAGCTGGCGCAGCCGGAGCACCGCTCGTTCGTGGCGGCGTCGATGGGCTCTTCGGCGGTGCTGCTGTTCGCCGCCTTCCACAGCCCGATGTCGCAGCCGTGGGCGCTGCTCGGCGGCCATCTCGTCTCGGCGGCGATCGGCGTGCTGTGCGCGCGCCTCATCCCCGATCCGGTCCTCGCCGCCGCGGCCGCGGTCGGGCTCGCCCTGCTGGCCATGCACTGGCTGCGCTGCCTGCATCCGCCCGCCGGCGCGACGGCCGCATTCGCCGTCATCGGCGGGCAGCCGATCCATGCGCTGGGCTGGAGCTACGTGTTTTGGGTGGTCGGCGTCAACGCCGCCCTGCTGCTGGTCGCCGCCCTGCTGCTCAACAACCTGCTGCCCGGCCGGCGCTACCCGATGCGGCGGCCGGCCGCCGGCGCGGCCAGCGCGCCGGCCGGGCTGGTCAGCCGCGCCGCGCGGCCGGAGCACGAGGACATCGCGGCAGCCCTCAGGAGCATGGACACCTTCATCGACGTGGCGGAGGAAGACCTCGAGCGCATCTACCTGCTGGCGACGGTGAACCGCCAGAAGCGCACCCTCGGCAGCGTCGTCTGCCGCGACATCATGACGCGCAACGTCACCTCGGTGTCGCCGCAGACGCCGCTGTCGGCCGTCTGGGAAGTGCTGCGCCAGCGCAATATCCGCGGCGTGCCGGTCGTCGACGAGGACGGCCGTGTGGTCGGCATGGTGGCGATCTCGGATTTCCTCAAGAACACCGACTGGAACTGGAACCGCCGCGGCCGCCTGCGCTGCCTGCTGACCTCGCCGCGCCAGGCGCCGTCGACGGCGGCGGACATCATGTCCGCGCCGGTGATCGCGCTGCGCGAGGACACCCATGTCGCCGACCTGTTCGCCACCTTCGCCAGCCACGGCATCAATCACGTGCCGGTGACCGCTGCCGACGGCAGGCTGGCCGGCATCATCACGCGGCTCGACCTCCTGAATCTTTTCGGCAGCCAGGTCGGCGATCGCCGGGCGGCCTAGGGCGGCACTGCGGACATCGGCGGTTGCCCCGGCGGCGCATCCGCGGCCATAATTGCCCCATCACAAGACGCAGGGGGCAACATGTTCCAGGTTCGCATCCACGGACGCGGCGGGCAGGGCGTCGTTTCCGCCGCGGAAATGCTCTCCGTCGCCGCCTTCCTCGAAGGCAAGCATGCGCAGGCCTTTCCCAGCTTCGGCTCGGAACGGATGGGCGCGCCGGTGATGGCCTTCTGCCGCATCGCCGACCGCGAGATCCGCCTGCGCGAGCCGGTGATGACGCCCGACGCGCTGATCATCCAGGACCCGACACTGCTGCACCAGGTCGACCTCTTCAGCGGCGTCACTACCGAGGGCCTGATCCTCATCAATTCGACGCGCAGCTTCGCCGAACTGGGCATCGGCGAGTTCGTCGAGGGCTTCCACCCCGACCTGCTGTGCACCGTGCCCGCCACTGAGCTGGCGCTGAAGCACGTCGGCCGGCCGCTGCCGAACGCCGCGCTGCTCGGCGGCTTCGCCGCGGTCTGCGACCAGGTCAGGCTGGAATCGGTATTCGCCGCCATCCGCGAGAAGTTCTCCGGCAAGGTGGCGGAAGGCAATGTCGCCGCCGCGCGGGAAGCCTTCGAGATCGTCACGAAGGAGCGCGAGGAGGCGAGCCATGCTTAAGCAGACCGAGGGCTCCCATGCCATCGCCGAGTCCGTCGCCCTGTGCCGGCCGGAGGTGATCTGCGCCTATCCGATCACGCCGCAGACGCACATCGTCGAGGGGCTCGGCGAGATGGTGAAGGACGGCACGCTGGCGAGGTGCGAGTTCATCAACGTCGAGTCGGAGTTCGCCGCCCTGTCGGTGGCGATCGGCGCTTCCGCCGCCGGCGCGCGCACCTACACCGCCACCGCCAGCCAGGGCCTGCTGTTCATGGCCGAGGCGGTGTACAACGCCGCCGGCCTCGGCCTGCCGATCGTCATGACCATCGGCAACCGCGCCATCGGCGCGCCGATCAACATC
>CAJPFL010000026.1 GCA_905339315.1 Rhodocyclaceae bacterium | reverse complement strand
GGCCCTCAAGCGCCGCAAGCCCGGCTTCAGCGAGTCCTATTACGGATTCAAGTCGTTCAGTGACCTGCTGGAAGAGGCCGGCAAGCGCAAACTGCTCGCTCTGGAGCGCGACGAGAAGTCGGGGGGCTACATCGTGCGCGTTGTGGCTTCCTAAATCCCGGGGTCGCTCCCCTCAACGCCCGCCTGCGCCGCCATGACCATCTTCCGCGTCAGGTGCGGCGCGAACAGCTCGAAGAAGGTATACACGTAGCTGCGCAGCCAGGCGTTCCTGCGGATGCCGATGCGCGTCGTCGCCGACTCGAACAGGTGGGCGGCGTCCACCGCGCGCAGTCCCTTGTCCGCCGCCGGATCGTAGGCCATGTAGGCGACGATGCCGATGCCCAGCCCCATGGCCACGTAGGTCTTGATGATGTCGGCGTCGATGGCCGTCAGCACGACGTTCGGTTCGAGCCCGCGCGCGGCGAAAGCCTTGTTGATCTGGCTGCGGCCGGTGAAGGCAAAGTCGTAGGTAATGATCGGGTATCTGGCGATGGCCTCCAGCGTCAGCGGCTTGGCTTTCAGGATCGGATGCTCCGGCGGCGCGATGACGCAGCGGTTCCACTGGTAGCAGGGCAGCATGACCAGATCGTCCTGCTCGCCGATGGCCTCGGTGGCGATGGCGAGGTCCGCCTCGCCGGCCAGCACGAAGTCGCACACCTCGGTCGGGCTGCCCTGATGCAGGCTGACCCGCACATTCGGATGGCGCCGCATGAACTGCTGGACGATCGGCGGCAGCACGTAGCGCGCCTGGGTGTGGGTGGTGGCGATGGCCAGCGTGCCGGCCTCCTCGGCGCCGAACTCCTGGCCGACGCTGCGCAGGTTGTCGAGGTCGCGCAGCAGGCGCTCGGCGATCTTCAGCACTTCGCGGCCCGGATCGGTGACGGCGGTGAGGCGCTTGCCCTGGCGCACGAAGACATCGACGCCGAGTTCTTCCTCCAATAGGCGGATCTGCTTCGACACCCCCGGCTGCGAGGTGTGCAGGGCGGCTGCGGCTGCGGAAACGTTGAGGCCGCTGCGGGCGACCTCGAAGACATAGCGCAGTTGCTGGAGGTTCATTTGAACAGTCTTTATAACCAATGATTATTTAATACTAACATTAAAGTATTTTTCAATACTATAGGCCGTCGATACCATCCGTCCTCACTATGGATGCGGCCTACACACTTTCGGGATTCGTCGTCGGCGCCATCGTCGGCCTGACCGGCGTCGGCGGCGGCTCGCTCATGACGCCGCTGCTGGTGCTGCTGTTCGGCGTGCATCCGGCCACGGCGGTCGGCACCGACCTGCTCTACGCCGCCCTGACCAAGGCCGGCGGCACGGCGGTGCATGCCAACCACCGCACGGTCGACTGGCGCATCACCGGCCGCCTCGCCGCGGGCAGCCTGCCGGCGGCGGCGCTGACGCTGTTTTCCGTCTGGTATTTCAACGTCGATCGCGCCCTCTTCTCGCACCTGATATCCGGCGCGCTCGGCGTGGCCCTGCTCCTCACCGCCGCCGCCCTCGTCTTCAAGGCGCGCGTGCAGCGCTTCGCCCTCGCCCACCTGTCCGATGCCTGGCACACGCGCCGCGTCGGCCCGGCGACGGTCGCCGTCGGGGCGCTGCTCGGCGTGCTGGTCTCGCTCTCCTCGGTCGGCGCCGGCGCGCTCGGCGTCACGGCGCTGCTGTTCCTCTACCCGCAGCTTCCGGCGGTGCGCATCGTCGGCTCGGACCTCGCCCACGCCGTGCCGCTGACCCTGGTCGCCGGCCTCGGCCACTGGCTGCTCGGCAACATCGACTGGAGCCTGCTCGGTGCCCTGCTGCTCGGCTCCCTGCCCGGCATCTGGCTCGGCAGCCACTTCGCCGTGAAGGTGCCGGAGCGCTGGCTGCGCTCGGGCCTCGCCGCGCTGCTCGTCCTCATCGGCACAAAACTGGTTCTTTGAAAGGAAACGATATGGCCCAACTCGACAACCTAGCCGACGCATCCGAAATCGCCCATTACGAAGAGGCGCTCGCCCGCTACCTCGACCTGGAACTCGACGCCGAGCGCTTCACCGCCCTGCGCCTGCAGCAGGGCGTGTACGGTCAGCGCCAGGAGGGTGTTAACATGGTGCGCATCAAACTGCCCGGCGGCCGCCTCGATCCGGCCCGGCTGGCGGCCATCGCCGACGTCGCCGACAAGCACGTGGCGCAGCAGGTGGCGCACATCACCACACGGCAGGACATCCAGCTGCATCACGTGCCGCTCGCCGAGACCGGCGCCGTGCTGCGCCGCCTGGCGGAAGACGGCGTGACGACGCGCGAGGCCTGCGGCAACACCATCCGCAACATCACCGCCTGCCCGCTCGCCGGCGTCTGCCCGCGCGAGCACACCGACGTGACGCGGCATCTCGACGGCGCCGTGGCGCACTTCCTGCGCAACCCGCTCAACCAGCAGATGCCGCGCAAGTTCAAGGTCAGCTTCTCCGGCTGCGAGGCGGATTGCGCCCAGGGCCTGATCCACGACCTCGGCATCGTCGCCACGCGCCAGGGTGAGCGCGGCGGCTTCACCGTGCTCGCCGGCGGCGGCCTCGGCCACAAGCCGCACGAGGCCATCACCGTCGCCGAGTTCATCGAGGAACGGGACCTGCTGCCGGCGATGGAAGCGGTGATCACCCTGCACAACAAGTATTCGGATCGCACCAAGCGGGCCAAGTCGCGCATCAAGTTCCTGGTCGACCGCTTCGGCGAGGCCGGCTTCGTCGAGCGCTTCAACGAGGAGTTCGCCCGCACCAAGGCGGCGCTCGCCGGCAAGCCGGCGCCGCAAGGCGAATGGCGTCAGGCCGCGCGCGGACCGGTACCCGGCCCCGGCGCGCCGCGCGTCTTCTTCGCCCAGCAGCAGGCCGGTCTGCATGTGGTGCCAGTGTCCGCCCCGCTCGGCCAGCTCACGGCCGCGCAGCTCGCCGGCCTCGCCGCGCTGCTCGGCGAGTTCGGCCTCGACGACGTGCGCACCACCCAGGACCAGAACCTGATCGTGCTCAACGTGCCGGCCGCGCGGATTTCAGCGCTGACCGCCCGTCTGGCCGAGCTCGGCCTGAAGACGCCGCAGGCCGGCGACAACGTCGTCGCCTGCCCCGGCAGCTCGACTTGCCGCCTCGGCATCACCACCTCGATGCACGCGGCGCCCAAGCTCTCCGGCGGCCGGCACGACCTGCGCATCCGCGTCTCCGGCTGCCACAACGGCTGCGCCCAGCCGGAGTCGGGCGACATCGGCATCTACGGCGAGGGCAAGCGCCAGCACGGCAAGCTGATCCCGCACTACCAGATGTATTTCGGCGGCGACGGCACCAGCGCCTGCGGCTCGATCGCCCTGAAGGGGCCGTCGATCCCGGCGGCGCGCATCGAGCAGGCCATCGCCCGCGTGCAGAAGACCTACGACGAGGAGCACGTCGAGGGCGAGCGCTTCTTCGGCTGGGCGCAGCGCCAGGGCGCCGGGCGCTTCCAGTCCCTGCTCGCCGACCTGACCCAGGTCTCGCGCTTCGAACTGGCGAAGCTCGCCCGCGACCACGGCGACGCTGCGGATTTCCGCGTCGTCTCGCTCGGCGGCGGCGAATGCGCCTCGGCCACCGACGTCGCCATCGGCCGCGCCTTCTTCGACGCCGCGCACGAGCGCGGCTACCGCGAGGCCTTCGTGTTTCAACGCAAGCTCGAGGACGCGGCGGCCTGCGCCGAGGCGCAGCTCAAGCTGGTCGGCGAAGGCCTGGCTGGTTTCCTTGGCGGCGGCAAGGCGAAGGAACTCGCCGACATCGCCGCCGTGCTGCAGGGACTGACTTTTGCGGAAACGCTGGGCGAGCGGCTTGGCGGGATCGCCGCAGCGCTGGCGAGCCTCGTCGAGGCGGTCGAAGCCGAGGCGAAGCAGGTCTTCGCCGAGATCGACCAGTGGATCGTCGATGCCGCCGCGCTGTGCCAGTCGCGCGACCCGCAGCTCGACCTGCGCGGCGCCCTGCCCGCGGTGCCTGCCATCCGCAAGGCCGAACTGGCCGCCGCCTGAGAAAGGAAACGACATGAGCCTGGAAAGGCTTCCACAGCAGCGCATCGACGAGGCCGTCGCGCTGCTCAAGCGCATCGAAGGCGAATTCGCCCCAGCCGCCTTCGCCAACAGCCTCGGCGCCGAGGACATGGTGTTGACCGACCTGATCGCGTGCCACGTCCCCGGCATCGAGATGTTCACCCTCGACACCGGCCGCCTGCACGAGGAGACCTACCGCCTGATGCAGAAGGTGGCCGACCGGTACGACCGTCCGCTGCGCGTCTACTTCCCGCAGCCCGAGACGGTGCAGCAGTACGCGACGGCGCACGGCGTGAACGGCTTCTACCAGAGCGTCGAGTTGCGCAAGGCCTGCTGCCAGGCGCGCAAGGTCGAACCGCTCGGCCGGGCGCTGGCGGGCAAGGCGGCCTGGATCACCGGCCTGCGCCGCGAGCAGGCGGTGACCCGGCGCGATCTGCCGGAGCACGAGTTCGACGCCGCCCACGGCATCGAGAAGTTCAACCCGCTCGCCGCCTGGAGCGAGGCGGAGGTGTGGGCTTACCTCCATGCCTACGGCGTCCCGTACAACGAACTGCACGCGCGCGGCTTCCCCAGCATCGGCTGCGCGCCGTGCACGCGGGCACTCACGCCGGGCGAGGACGTTCGCGCCGGCCGCTGGTGGTGGGAGGATCCGGCCACCAGGGAATGCGGGCTGCATCCGGCCAGGCGCGAGAAGGCGGCGGCATGACGGACGTGCTGCAGGAGTACCCCCGCGCCGCCGCGCCCGCCCTCGACCACCTCGATTGGCTGGAGGCCGAGGCCATCCACATCCTGCGCGAGGTGGCCGGCCAGTGTGCGAACCCTGTGCTGCTGTTCTCCGGTGGCAAGGACTCGATCTGCCTGCTGCGCCTGGCCGAGAAGGCCTTCCGTCCGGGGAAGTTCCCCTTCCCCCTGCTGCATGTCGACACCGGCCACAACTACCCGGAAGTCATCGCTTTTCGGGACCGGCGCGCCGCGGAACTGGGCGAGCGCCTCGTCGTGCGCAGCGTGGGGGACTCGATGGCGCGCGGCACGGTGGTGCTGAAGTCGCCAAGTGAATCGCGCAACAAGCACCAGTCGGTGACCCTGCTTGAAGCCATCGCCGAGTTCGCCTTCGACGCCTGCATCGGCGGCGCCCGCCGCGACGAGGAGAAGGCCCGCGCCAAGGAGCGCGTCTTCTCCTTCCGCGACGACTTCGGCCAGTGGGACCCGAAGAACCAGCGGCCGGAACTGTGGGACCTCTACAACGCCCGCATCCATCCCGGCGAGAACATCCGCGCCTTCCCGATTTCCAACTGGACCGAGCTCGACGTCTGGCAGTACATCGCGCGCGAGCAGCTCGAACTGCCATCGATCTATTTCGCCCACGTGCGCCCCGTCGTGCAGCGCGACGGCGCCCTGGTGCCGGTGACCCCGCTGACGCCGCCGCGGGACGGCGAGGCCATCGAACAGGTTTCCGTACGATTCCGCACCGTCGGCGACATCACCTGCACGGCGCCGGTGGAATCCGCCGCCGACACGGTCGAAAGGATCATCGCCGAAACCGCGGCCACCACCATCACGGAACGCGGCGCCACGCGCCTCGACGACCAGACGTCCGAGGCGTCGATGGAGCAGCGCAAGAAGGAGGGTTATTTCTGATGTCCGCCCGCGAACCCCTGCCCGACGTGCCGGTCGAGGACCACGGCCTGCTGCGTTTTCTCACCTGCGGCAGCGTCGACGATGGCAAGAGCACGCTGATCGGCCGGCTGCTCTACGACAGCAAGTCCATCCTCGCCGATGCGCTCGCCACGCTCGAGCGCACCTCGAGGAAGCGCGGCCTCGAGGCCGCCGACCTCTCGCTGCTCACGGACGGCCTGCAGGCCGAGCGCGAGCAGGGCATCACCATCGACGTCGCCTACCGCTACTTCTCCACCGGCACGCGCAAGTACATCATCGCCGACGCGCCCGGCCACGAGCAGTACACCCGCAACATGGTCACGGCGGCCTCCACCGCCGACCTGGCGATCATCCTCGTCGACGCGCGCAAGGGCTTACAGACGCAGACGCGCAGGCATTCCTGCATAGCCCACCTCGTCGGCATCCCGCACCTCGTGGTCGCCGTCAACAAGATGGACCTGGTCGATTACTCGCAGGAATTCTTCGATCGCATCCGCCAGGATTACCTGCGCTTCGCCGCCACGCTGGGCATCCGCGACGTGCGCTTCATCCCGATTTCCGCCCTCGAGGGCGACATGGTCGTCGAGCGTGGCAAGCGTCTACCCTGGTACAAGGGGCCGGCGCTGATGGAGTTGCTCGAAACGTCACCCCCTGCACACCACGAGGCCCCAGAGCAGTTACGCTTCCCGGTGCAGTACGTCTGCCGCCCGCGCACCGCGGAGCACCGC
>CAJPFL010000025.1 GCA_905339315.1 Rhodocyclaceae bacterium | reverse complement strand
GCGCTTCGTCGCCCACCTCGACCTGCCGAAGAGCATCGAGGGCTACTACCAGGAAACCGGCCGCGCCGGGCGCGACGGCCTGCCCGCCGACGCCTGGATGGCCTACGGCCTCGCCGACGTCGTGCAGCAGCGGCGCATGATCGACGAGTCGCCGGCCGACGCCCGTCACAAGCGCGTCGCCGCCGCCAGGCTCGACGCCCTGCTCGGCCTGTGCGAGACCACCGCCTGCCGCCGCCAGCGCCTGCTCGCCTATTTCGGCGAGGACAGCGGCCCCTGCGGCAACTGCGACACCTGCCTCGAGCCGCCGCAGACCTGGGACGGCACCGAGGCCGTGAGGAAGGCCCTGTCCTGTGTCTATCGCACCGGCCAGCGCTTCGGCGCCGGCCATGTCATCGATGTGCTGCTGGGGCGCGACGACGAACGCGTACGCCAGTGGCAGCACGACCGGCTGACCACCTTCGGCATCGGCGCCGAGATCCCGGAAAAGGAATGGCGCGGCATCTTCCGCCAGATGGTGGCGCTCGGCCTGCTCGCCGTCGACCCCGCCCACGGCGCCCTGCAACTCACCGCCGCCAGCCGTCCGGTACTGAAAGGCGAACAGGACGTGCCGCTGCGCCGCGCCCCGGAGAAGAAGAAGGCCGCGACGACGAAAAGCCGCAGGATCGACGCCGATCTCAGTGCCGAGGAGCACGCGCTGTGGGAACGCCTGCGCGCCTGGCGCGCCGGGACCGCAAAGGAGCATGGCGTGCCCGCCTACGTCATCCTGCACGACGCCACGCTGCTGGAACTCCTGCGCCAACGGCCGCAAAGCCTCGACGCGATGCGCCACGTCAGCGGCATCGGCGCGCGCAAGCTGGAAAATTACGGCGCGGCGCTGCTTGACCTGCTGAGCCAGACCGGGGCGCCGTCCCATGCTGGCTGACTTTCCCTGGCGCAAGCATGGATGCATAAGAAAAATCGCTGGCGTCGGATCGGCAGGTCTGTATAATGCGTATTGTGCAATGCAGCAAGCAGTAGTTTCTCCAGCCCGCCAGTTTAGATTCGGGCTCACGTGACTGTATTTCACACACAGTCTCCGTCCTCGATCTCTCCCGCCCTTCCCTTCCGAACGGCATGAGTTGTTGCCGGTGATATCGCGTCGCCGGGTCTGCGTACCCATGTGCGACGCCAATCCATTTCGTAAAGGAAAGAGCCATGGCTTTTGCCCAGCTCGGTTTGAACCCGCTTGTCGTCAAGGCCGTCGAGGCCAGCGGCTACACTGAACCCACCGCCGTGCAGATTCAGGCGATCCCTGCCACGCTGGAAGGCACGGATCTGCTCGTCTCCTCGCAGACCGGCAGCGGCAAGACAGCCGCCTTCATGCTGCCCTGCCTGCACCGCCTCGACCAGCCCTCGGCGCTGCCCGGCCGCGGCCCGCGCGTGCTGGTGCTGACGCCGACGCGCGAACTGGCGCAGCAGGTCACCCGCGCCGCCGAAACCTACGGCAAGTTCCTGAAGCGCCTAGGCATCGTCGCCGCCGTCGGCGGCGCGCCCCTGCATGTCCAGGCCAAGCTGCTGTCGCAGCCGGTCGACATCGTCGTCGCCACCCCGGGCCGCCTGATCGACCACCTGGAGCGCGGCCGCATCGACTTCTCGCGCCTGGAGACGCTGATCCTCGACGAGGCCGACCGCATGCTCGACATGGGCTTCATCGACGACATCGAAGCCATCATCGCGCGCACGCCGGCCACGCGCCAGACGCTGCTGTTCTCGGCGACGCTGGAAGGCGTCGTCGGCCGCCTCGCCCAGCGCGTGACCAAGAACGCCCGCCGCATCGAGATCGAGACCGCGCCGGAACTCAAGGCGAAGATCGAGCAGCGCATCCATTTCGCCGACGACTTCTCGCACAAGTCGCGCCTGCTCGACCACCTGCTGCGCGACGTCGACCTGACCCAGGCGGTGGTGTTCACCTCGACCAAGAAATCCGCCGACGACCTCGCCGTGCAGCTGCGCGGCGAAGGCTTCGCCGCCGAGGCGCTGCACGGCGACATGAACCAGCGCGACCGCAACCGCACCCTGCAGGCGCTGCGCCAGGGCCGCACCCGCGTGCTGGTGGCGACCGACGTCGCCGCGCGCGGCATCGACGTGCCGGGCATCAGCCACGTCATCAACTTCGATTTGCCGCGCCAGGCCGAGGACTACGTGCACCGCATCGGCCGCACCGGCCGTGCCGGCCGCGAAGGCATCGCCATCAGCCTGGCGGCGCACTTCGAGAAGCGGCAGATCCGCGACATCGAGCGCTACACCGCCCAGGCCATCCGCGTCGGCGTCATCCCCGGCCTCGAGCCGAAGGCGCGCCCGGCGCGCCCAGAGGGCTTCGGCGACAAGCGCCGCCCGGCGGCGCCGCGCCCTGCCGGCGGCTACGGCAAGGGCACCGGCTACGGCGCCAAGAGCAGCTTCGGCGACCGCAAGGCGGGGTTCGGCGACAGGAAAGCCGCCTTCGGCGAAAAACAGTCGTCCTTCGGTGAAAAAACCGGCTACGGCCACCGTGAAGGGACGCGTCCCGGCAGCGACAAGCGCAACGCGCCCTCAGGCGCCAAGCGCCGCGCCTACGGCGGCTACTGAAAAGGCACCCCGCCCTCTTCCGGGGGCGGGGTGAAGCCCACCACCGCTAGAAGCGACCGTTGGTGTGCCGCCAGCCGCCCCGATGACGGCCGATGAGCAATGCGCCCGCTGAAATCAGGCCGAGCAGCACGACACCGATGACGTGCCTGAAGGCAATCGCACCGAAGCCGAACAGGTCCGGGATCGACCAGTTCCACGCCAGCCGGATCAATAGCGCGACGCCGAGCAGCGACGCCAGCCCCACCAGCAGCACGCCCAATACATTTCCGTATCGCCGCATCTTCCACCTCCTTTCGCCGTAGCAACATCAAACACGCGAACCGGCGCGCGCATCCTGCCGGTTCAGCCCCGTCTCCATCGCATTCAGGGTTTTCAGGGTCACTTTCAGGTCGGCCCCGGGAATCCTTTTCGTCAGATCGGCCAGCAGCCGGGCCTCGCGCCGGCGGATCGCCTCGCAGGCCTTCGTCCCCGCCGCGGTCAAACGCACGATCGGCGAGCGCAGGTGATCGGGGTTGTCGAGGCACTCGACCAGCCCGCCCTCAAGCAAGCCGTTGACGACCACCTGGATGTACTGACGGCTGACGTCCTGCTCCCGCGCCACCTGCGGCACCGTGCGCGGTCCGCGTTCGTGCAGGGTCTCCATCACCGCCCGCATGCTGGCGGTGATGCCGAGGTCGGCATGGGCGCGGTCGGCCGTCCCGGCGAGCAGGTGAAACAGCCGCCGTACCGCCAGGATCGCCTGACGCAGCGGCTGGCCGTGGGCCTCCGGCGCAGACGTTTTCACATTCATGCCATCGATTTGACAGGTTAGTTGTCGTCTTGTCAAGTTTATTGTCACATTGGTTGACCAAGCAGCGTTCGCTCCCTGCCTGCTTACGGAGTAGAATTCGCCTCCCGATTCCGAGATATCCGCAATGAAAAGAAACCGCTTCGCCCGACGGGGCGCCCTCAACCGCGACGCCGAACAGCTTGCCCGCCTGGCCGCCGGCCTGGCCGCCTCGGCCAGCCGCATCGAGGACGCCTTCTGGGAGCGCCGCCTGGACGAGGCGGTCGACCGCCTGCTGCGCACCGGCAACGAGGACACGCTCAACCTGGCTCTCGACCACCTGTTCGGCGCCAACGGCCGTGCCTACGACGCGCTCGCCGATCAGATCGAGGCGCGCGCCGAAGGCGGCATTCTGGGCGTCGGCAACGGGGAATTCGACGTGGCACTGGTTGCCGCCCCGTTGCTGGCCTGGTCGCGCTTCACGATCCCTTCAGGCCCCCTGCCCGCTGGCATGCTCGTGGCGGCACGCACCCAGCTGCAGGCCCACGTGCTGGCAGCCGGCACCCGGCTCGCGCTGGCGGACTTCCTATACAGCCCGGACCAGTTGCCGCGCGGCTTCGTCGACACCTGGCGGCTGGCCAACCAGCTCGCCAAGGTCGCAGTGGACAGCAAGGACGCGCACATCGATCCGCGCCAGCTGCCGGAAACCACACGCTTCATTTCCGACACGCGCTACCTGATCGGCGCCGTCGTGGCGCCGCGCGGTCAGGCCCTGTTCCGCTGGCAGGAGGAGGACGGCTCGCGCGAACAGGCGGCGACGCAATGGTCCGCCCAGGGCGGCAGCGCCCTGCAGCCGCTATTCACTGGTTGCGCCCTGGAGCCGCTGCTGCCGGACGCCTACCACGCCGCCTGCCGCAATGCCGACCAGGGCCTGCGCCTGTATTCGCTGCGCGCGGCAGCGGCCTTCCTGCAGACGGTGCTCAACGTCAAGCCGCAGCAGCTGCGCGCGGTGGTGGCGCCCTTCCACGAGGAACGGCTGGAGGAATACCGCGTCGGCTTCACCCTCGCCAATGCAAGCGAGGTGGTGCACGGTGTGGTGTGGCCCCTGCTCGGAGCCGAGGACGAGTCGACCGACTGCGTCGGCCAGATCGAGGCAGCGCTGGAGGAAGCCGGCATCGGCAGCGTGGTGGTGCTCGAGCAGCGCTTCCCGCTGGAATTCTGCGACGACTGCGGCATGCCGATGTACCCGACGCCGGAGGGCGAGACCTCGCACGCCGAGCTGCCGGAAGACCTGCCCCAGGCGCCGGCGCACCTGCACTGAGGCTCCCAGTTAGGGACTACTCCGCCTTAGTCGGGTCGTTCAACCGTAGCGATTCCGCTTCTGGCACTCGATCAAGCAATTTGCCCAACGCAAATGGACAAAATTTGGACAAGATTTTGGCCCGGGAAACCGGGTTGTTTTCATTCTAGCCGACAACGCGTCTAGCGGCGCAACACGCGAGCAAGGGAGGGGTGAGGCTAACCCAGAATTCCGAACCGTTTTAAACTGGAATTTCCGGCACAATTTTCATGATGTGGAAAGGAGATTGTGTCGTGAAGAAGTCGAAATACACCGAAGAGCAGATCGCGTTCGCGCTCAAGCAGGCCGAAGTGG
>CAJPFL010000024.1 GCA_905339315.1 Rhodocyclaceae bacterium | reverse complement strand
CCTCGAGATGGGCGCGCTGGAAGAGGCCACGGTGAAGAAGGTCGAGGAGATCCTCGTCGCCAAGAAGCTCGACCAGCTGGTCGAGGTGCGCAACCCGATCGACATCAACCCGGGCGCCGACGACGAGGCCCACCTGCAGGTCTCCGAGGCCTTCCTGCAGGATCCGAACATCGACGCGGTGGTGGTCGGCCTCGACCCGACCGCGCCCTCGGTGCGCGCGCTGGTGGAGAGCAAGCTGCGCCCCGGCCACGACATCAGCGACCCGAAGAGCACGGTGCACCTGATGCCGCCCATCGTCGAGCGCAACGACAAGCCGCTGATCGGCATCGTGGACGGCGGCACGCTCTACGATGCCATGGCCGCCGGCCTGATGGACCGCGGCGTCTGCATTTTCCGCAACTGCGCGCGCGGGACGAAGGCGCTGGTGCGCTACGTCGAGGCGCGGCAGAATGCCGACTACCTGAAACACCGCCGTCCCGGCGGGACTGACTTTTGAGTGAGGGAATCAAGATGAGCGACACGCTGAAACCCGGCCTTACCGCCACCTGCCGCATCACCGTCGATACCGCCCGCACCATCGGCTTCATGGGCGAGGAACTGCGCGTGTATTCCACGCCGAGCCTGCTGTACGACGTCGAGGTGGCCTGCCGCGACCTGATCCTGCCGCACGTCGGCGAAGGCAAGGACTCCGTCGGCACGCGCGTCGCGTTCGACCACGTCGGCGCCACGCTGCTCGGCATGTGGGTGGAGATCACCGTCACGCTGACGGAAGTGAACGGCCCGGCCGTGACCTTCGAGTTTTCCGCGCGCGACGCGGTGGAGGAAGTGGCGCGCGGCAAGCACAACCGCTTCGTCGTCGGCCTGGAAAAGACGGCGCAGCGCTTGAAGGCGAAGCAGGCGAAGGCGGCCGGCGCTTAAGCACGTCATCCCCGCGAAAGCGGGGATCCACAGTCGCGCGAGAACCTATGGATTCCCGCCTGCGCGGGAATGACAGGCCTACCGCTTGTCCACCACCCGCCGCGCCTTGCCGACCGAGCGTTCGATGCTCGCCGCCGGCACCACGCGCACGCGGGCGGAAATGCCGATGAAGGACTTGATGTGATGCTGCAGCTCGGCGGCAGCCTGGCTGCGCGCAGTTTCGTTGTCGGCTTCCGCCTGCATTTCCACCTGCACCTCGACCTCGTCCAGGTTGTGCGGCCGCGTCACCTCGATGACGTAGTGCGGCGCGAGGGCGGGGCTCTTCAGGATCAGTTCCTCGATCTGGCTGGGGAAGACATTCACGCCGCGGATGATCAGCATGTCGTCGGAGCGGCCGGCGAACTTGTCGAGGCGCCGCATCGGCCGCGCCGTGCCGGGCAGCAGCCGCGTCAGGTCGCGCGTGCGGTAGCGGATCATCGGCAGCGCTTCTTTCGTCAGCGTGGTGATGACCAGCTCGCCGAATTCGCCGTCGGGCAGCACCTCGCCGCTGGCCGGATCGATGATCTCCGGGTAGAAGTGGTCCTCCCAGATCGTCAGGCCGTCCTTCGTCTCCAGGCACTCCATCGCCACGCCGGGGCCGATGATCTCCGACAGGCCGTAGCACTCGACGACGTCGAGGTTCAGGCGCGCCTCGATCGCCGCGCGCATCTCGCGCGTGCACGGCTCGCCGCCGGCCAGCGCCAGCTTCAAACTGGTCGAGGCCGGGTCGATGCCCTGCTCGGCGAAGCCGTCGGCCAGCGTCAGCAGGTAGGAGGGCGTGCAGCAGACGATCCTCGGCTTGAAGTCGCTGATCAGCTGCACCTGCTTCTCGGTCTGGCCGCCGGAGACCGGGACGACGCTGCAGCCGAGGCGCTCGGCGCCGTAGTGGAAGCCCAGGCCGCCGGTGAACAGGCCGTAGCCGTAGAGGTTGTGCAACAGGTCGCCGGGGCGGCCGCCGGCGGCGAAGATCGAGCGCGCCATGACGCTCGCCCAGGTGTCGAGGTCGGCGCGCGTGTAGCCGACGACGGTCGGCTTGCCGGTGGTGCCGCTGGAGGCGTGCAGGCGGAGGATTTGCTCGCGCGGCACGGCGAACAGGCCGAAGGGATAGGCGTCGCGCAGGTCGGCCTTGGTGGTGAACGGGAACTTCGCCAGGTCGGCGAGCGAGGCCAGCCCTTCCGGCCGCACGCCGGCGCGCTCGAACTTCAGGCGCAGCGGCCCGACGTTGCGCCAGGCGTGCCCAAGGGTATTTTGCAGGCGCCGGAGCTGGAGCGACGCGAGTTCCGCCTGACTGGCCGACTCGACCGGGTCGAAGATTTTGCTCATTTTCAACAGTTTACCCCATAAGGGAGGAATCGGATCCCGATTGATCCCGGTCAAACGCGGGGCTTGCCTTCATGCTTTAAATGATACAAAATAAGCACGAGAAAACATAAACAATGAATCACCAGCAGCGGCATCGCAGCACCGAGGAGGAGAACATGAACCGCATTGCTTGCGCGACGATGGCGCAAAAAAGTATCACGATGTGCGGGCGGGCCGGCTGACCATGGCTGCCGCCAAATCCGTCAGGAAGGTCCCGCAGTACTGCTACCAGTGCGTGGCGGGTCCCGACCTCCTCACCGTCAAGGTCGAGGACGGCGTTGCCACCGAGATCGAGCCGAACTTCTCCGCCTGCGAGGTGCACCCCGGCGCCGGCAAGTGCTGCGTCAAGGCCTACGGCATCATCCAGAAGACCTACAGCCCGCACCGGCTGCAGCAGCCGATGAAGCGCACCAACCCGAAGAAGGGGCGCCACGAGGATCCCGGCTTCGTGCCGATT
>CAJPFL010000023.1 GCA_905339315.1 Rhodocyclaceae bacterium | reverse complement strand
GCCGGCGGCGAGGCCGACCGAGTCGGCGGCACGGCCCCAGCCGTTGCCGGCGATTTCGGTGCCGAAGGTGACCGCGCGGTCGAAGCGCACCTTGCCGGCGATCTGGTGGCCGTAGCGGCCGAACAGCGTGACGTAGTCCGCGACCTTCTGGTCCACCGATACGCCGACACCGTTGTGGCGCCGCTCGAGGCCGTCGTAGCCGAGGCCGCGGCCGTTGGTCCACAGGTAGGCGCGGTAGTTGCCCGGCAGGTGGTTGAGGCGCCAGGTGGTATCGGCCTGGGCGATGACGTAAGGGTTGCTGAGGGAGCTGGAGAAGTTGGCGCCCGGGCCGGAGCCGAAGGCGCCGAGCGAGAGGCCCCAGGCGCGCGACTTGTCGTGCTCGTTGACGTACTGGAGGATGGCGCCCGGCGCGAATCCGTAGGCGTCGGCGCGGATGTCGCCGCCCGAGTCGAGCAGCGGGTTATGCACGAAAACGTTGTTGAGGAACTTCGAGGACTCGTCGTCGGCCGCGGCGTTCTGGTCGAAGAAGACGAAGGAGTCGATCTTGCCGGCGGTGAGGTGCAGGTGCTCGCGCGAGTTGGCCTTGATGCCGTCGCGCGGCAGCGGCACCTTGAGCTGGTACCAGGCCTGGGCGAGGATGGCGAAGGAATCGTCGGGGCCGGCGTTGCTTTCGAAGGCGGTGGTGTTGGGCGTGCTGGTGTAGGTCGGGCGCAGGCCGACGCCGTTGCCCTGGCCAAAACGGAAGTGGGTGAAGATCCTGCCCTCGATGTCGCCCATCTCGCCGCCGGGCAGGGTGACGGAGACGTCGCCGCGGTAGTTGGCGCGCGACTGGCGCGAGGCGAAGCCGGCGACGCCGTCGCGGTTGGCGCGCTGGCCTACGCCGGTGATGCTGGCGCCGACGCTGATGCCTTCCAGCGCCTCGATCTGGCGCGCCTGCTTCTGCATGGAGAGGGTCTGGAACTCGACCGCCTTCAGGCGCGTGGCGATTTCCGGCTCCTTTTCCGATAACCGTTCGGTTGAAAGCGACTTTTCCAGCTCCTTGTTCTGCTTCTCCAGCGCCTCGACGCGGTCGGCCAGGCGCTTCATTTCCGCCAGCACGGCCTTCATGTCGTCGTTGGCGCCGCTGGCCGGGCCGGCAATCAGTGCCGCGGCCAGCGCGATGGGCGTGAGCCTCATTTAGTAGCCGCCCTTCTTGCCGATGCCGGCGAAGGTTAATTCCCATTCCACCTCGACGGTCTTGAACCAGGGGCGCACGCCGGTGGCGCGGTCGGTGTGGCGGCCGAACATGTTGCCGGCGGCGTTCTCCCTGGCGTTGGGCGGGTAGATGATGAACTTGACCTTGTACTTGCCCGGACCCTTGAGCTTGACGTTGTCGCCGTAGTGCGGACCGTCGGAGGCGACCATCGGCATCATGTCGCCCTTGATGACCTCGTTCGTGCCGGCCTTGATCAGCTCGTACTTGACGAGGAGGTGCGGCACCCAGAAACCCTCGGGAATGCCGTTCGGGTTGTTGGCGAGGGCGTGGATGTCGGCCTCGAGGTGGATGTCGGTCTCGGACGCCTTGCGCATGTGGCCTTCCGGCTCCATGTCGATCGGCTGCAGGTAGACGGCGGCGACCTCCATGCCGGCGACGTTGTGCGGCGTGCCGATCGGGTATTCCAGGGCGTGGGCAGTTGTCGACAGCAGGCCGGCGGCGAGCACGGCGGCAAGGTGGATGAGGTGTTGTTTCATGGGCTCCCCTTATAAATTAATAATAATGCGAACGATTCGCATTATCTTTTATAAAGGGTGAGCCTGTCAAGACCGCGGAACAAGCGCGGCGCGCCCCGGCCCGGATCGTCAGCGAATCTCGACCGCGCGCAATATGTCGCTCACGAAAATCCAGCCCGCTTCGGGCTGCCCCGTATGCGCCGCCCTGGCGATGAGGCCGACCAGGGCATCGGCCTGATCGTCCGCGCACACCAGCTCCAGCCGGTATTCGGTGACGACGGCTTCGGCCAGCTCCATCGAGTAATGCTGCTGCGTCGGGTCGCCGCTGGCGAGCGGCCGCTGCACCTGGGAGACGGTGAGGTTGTGGCAGCCGGCCCCGGCGACGCCGAGGTCGCACAGGCCCGACTCCCGCAGCGCCTGAAGCACGTCGGCGATGCGGTGCTGGCGGATGTATGCCTTGATCTCTTTCACGCTAGTCCTCCTTCGGATTGAATGGCTGCTTGCCTGCGCTCGCGTCGCGTTTCCACCCACTCGTACATCAGCGGCAGGAGCAGCAGGGTCAGCGCCGTGGAGGTGAACAGCCCGCCGACGACCACCGTCGCCAGCGGGCGCTGGGTTTCCGCGCCCACGCCCTGGGAGAGCAGCATGGGGATGAGGCCGAGGATGGCCACCGAGGCGGTCATCAGCACCGGCCGCAAGCGCAGGCTGGCGCCCTCGCGCACCGCCTCGCGGATCGACCGGCCCTGGCGGCGCCGATCGTTGAGGAAGGACACCAGCACGATGCCGTTCAACATCGCCACGCCGAAGACGGCAATGAAGCCGATGGCGGAGGGCACCGAGACGTACTGCCCGGTGAGCGCCAGGCCGAACACGCCGCCGATGATGGCGAAGGGCACGTTGGCGATGATCAGCGCGGCGTGGGTGAGCGAGTTGAATGCCGTGTACAGCAGGAGGAAGATGAGGCCGATGGTGAGCGGCACGATCAGCGCCAGCCGCGCCATGGCGCGCTGCTGGTTCTCGAAGGCGCCGCCCCATTCCATCCAGTAGCCCTCGGGCAGCTTCACCTGGCTCCTGATCTTCGCCTCGGCCTCCTTGACGAAGCCGTCCACGTCGCGACCCTTCACGTCCATCTGCAGCACCGCGTAGCGGGAGAGCTGCTCGCGGCGCACGAAGGTGTAGCCCTCGTCCGTCTCGATCGTCGCCACGCGGGAGAGCGGCACCAGCGCGCCGGCCTGGGTGCGCAGCGGAATGTCGCCGATCGCCTGCAGGCTGTCGCGGAAGGCCGGGTCGAGGCGCACCTGGATGTCGAAGCGGCGCACGCCGTCGAGGAGCGTGCTGACCGCCTTGCCGCCGATGCCGGCCTGCACCACCTCGAGAATTTCGTCGGCGTTGATGCCGAAGCGCGCCGCCTCCTCGCGCCTGACTTTCACCACGATTTGCGGCTTGCCCTTGTTGGCTTCCAGCGAGAGGTCGGCCACGCCGGGCACCGCGCCCAGCACCGGCTTGATCCCGGCCGCCAGGCGGTCGAGCGTGGCGAGATCGGGGCCGTAGAGCTTGAGGGCCAGCGTGGCGCGCACGCCCGAGATCAGCTCTTCCACCCGCATCTGGATCGGCTGGGTATTGCCCAGCACCACGGTCGGGATGGCCTTCTCCAGCGCCTCCTTCATGCGGTCGGACAGCTCGGGCATGGAGAGCTTCTCAGGCCATTCGTCGCGCGGCTTCACGTCCACCAGCACTTCCATGTAGTTGGCGTCGGTGGTTTCGCCCTTCTCGGCGCGGCCGATGGTGGCCAGCACCGATCGGGTCTGCGGGAACTCCCGCTTCAGCACCGCATCCATCGTTTGCGAGACGCGCACCGACTCCTCCAGCGAGGTGGAGGGAATTCCAGTGACGCGGAACATGATGGCGCCCTCCTGCAGCGTCGGCATGAACTCCTTGCCGAGGAAGGGGAAGACGGCGAGCGCCGCGGCGAGCAGCGCCAGCGCCGCGACGATCACCTTTTTCTTGCTCTCCAGCGCCCGGTCGAGCAGCGGCAGGTAGGAGATCTTGACCCAGCGCACGAGGAAGGTGTCCTTTTCCTCCTTGGGCTTGAGGATCAGCGCCGAGAGCACCGGCACCAGGGTGAGGGTCAGGATCAGCGAGCCGGCCATGGCGAAGGTGATGGTGAAGGCCATCGGCTTGAACAGCTTGCCCTCCAGGCCGGTGAGCGAAAACAGCGGCAGGAAGACGACGATGATGATGAGGATGGCGAAGGCGATGGGATTGATCACCTCGCGCGCCGCCTCCAGGATGACATGGGTGCGGTTCGCGCCTTTGCCGGCCTGGTGGGAGAGGAGGCGAAAGCCGTTCTCCACCATCACCACGGCGCCATCCACCATCATGCCGATGCCGATGGCGAGCCCGGCCAGGGACATCAGGTTGGCCGACAGACCGAAGTGCTGCATCAGCAGGAAGGCGATCAGCATGGCGAGCGGCAGCGTGACGATCACCACCAGCGCCGAGCGGACCTCCCCCAGGAAGAGGAAGAGCACGATCGCCACCAGGATCGAGCCCTCGACCAGGGCGCTTTCCGCGGTGCCGAGCGCCTTCTCGACGATTTCGGTGCGGTCGTAGACCGGATTGATGGTCACGCCGGCGGGCAGCGCCTGCTGGGCGAGCGTGAGCTTCTGCTTCACCGCGTCCACGACGTTCTTGGCGTTCTCGTTGATGCGGGCGAGCGCGATACCGAGCGCCACCTCCTTGCCGTCGCGGGTCACCGCGCCGAAGCGCAGCGCCGGGCCTTCCTTCACCTCGGCCACCTCGTGCACGTGGATGGGTACACCCTCGCGCTCGGCAACGACGATGTTGCCGATGTCGGTGGTGTTGGCGACGAGCCCCAGGCCGCGCACCAGGTACTGCTCCTGGCCGAGGTTCACGTACTGCCCGCCCACCTGCCGGTTGTTGGCCGCGAGCGCCTCCATCACCGCCTTGAAGGTCAGGCCGTACTTGATGAGCTTCTGCGGATGGATCAGCACCTGGTACTGCTTTTCCTGACCGCCCCAGGTGGTGACGTCGTCTACCCCCGGCGCGGTGCGCAGCATGAGCCGCACGTTCCAGTCGTGCAGGGTGCGCAGGTCCATCGCCGAGAGCTTCTGGTCGGCCGATTCGACCGTGTACCAGAACACCTGGCCCAGGCCCGAACTGTTGGGGCCGAGGCTCGGTTCGCCATAGCCCTGCGGCAGGCGCTCCTTCGCCTCCTGCAGCTTCTCGCCGACCAGACGCCGGGCGAAGTAGATGTCCACGTCGTCCTTGAAATAGACCCCGACGTAGGACAGGCCGAACAGCGACACCGAGCGGATCTGCTCGACGCCGGGCAGGCCCGCCATGGCGGTTTCGAGGGGCGCCGTCAGCAGCTTTTCCACGTCCTCGGCGGCGAGGCCGGGCGATTCGGTATAGACGTTCACCTGGTTCGGCGTCACGTCGGGAAAGGCATCCACCGGCACGGCGAGGAAGGCGCGCACGCCGAGGAAGACGACGAGGGCGAAGCCCGCCAGCACCAGCAGCTTGTAGCGCAGCGAGAGATCGATGATTCGATTCAACATGTCGGGGCCCTCAGTGCGCGTGGCCTTCGCCAAGCTGCGATTTCATGATCCGCGCCTTGAGGGCGTAGGTGCCCGCCGTCACCACCTTGTCGCCGGCGGCGAGCCCGGCCTTCACCACGACCCGCCCGCGCAGCTTGTCGCCCAGCTCGACGGTGCGCGGCTCGAAGCCGCCATGCTCCGCGACGAAGGCCGTCGGCTGCCCCTGCAGCAGCACCACCGCCTCTTCCGGCAGCAGCAGCCCCTTGCCCTTGCCGCCCGTGCGAACCGCGGCCGTGGCGAACATCTCGGGTTTGAGCCGGCCGTCCGGATTGGCGACTTCCACCCGCGCCTGGACGGTGCGCGTTTCCTTGTCGACCACGGCGGCGATATAGGTGAGCCTGCCCTCGAAAACGGCGTCGGGATAGGCGGCGACCGTCACCACGGCATCCGCCCCGGCCTTGACCCGGCCCAGATCCTTCTCGAACAGGTTGGCCTCGATCCACAGCTTCGAGAGATCGGCCACGGTGTACAGCGCCTTGTCCGGCTGGGCCAGCTCGCCGAGGATGGCGTGCTTCTCGATCACCGTTCCGGCGAACGGCG